>NZ_JAXIXE010000026.1:0-23830 GCF_036305205.1 Megasphaera massiliensis | reverse complement strand
GTGTCTTCTCAAACCATTGCGATGATTGAACGCTGGATCAATGAACTGCCTCGAAAAATCTTTGCTTACGAAGATGCTGAATCTAAATTTCAGGCCGAATTGTCTCGAGTGTCCTAATTGGTATTGCAATTAACCATAAAAATTTTCTCCCTTACTCGACGACCTTAGCCTTAAACACCAGGGCCACGTCGGCATCAGAGCAGCAGAATTCCGCTTCTCCTTCAGGCTGTCCCGGAAGTGTCCCGCCATAGCGCAGAATATCGATATAGGGAAAGGCACAGTGCATGGCCATGGGGCAGATTTTTCCCCGTTCGGTGTCATAATCAAAGGTTTCGCCAATATGATGGCCGCGATGACAGCCCATAGGCCCTAATTTTCCCGTAACACTCAATTCGATTTTTGGTCTCTTTCCTCTTTCCATAAGCGACAGCTCCTTTCTCATATTCCGTAAAATAAAAAGACGCAGGACGGGAAATCAACGATGATATCCGCCCCGCGTCCACAGTTTATACTATTTAAATATTAAACAGCCGCCGACCATTTTCCGAAGTAATACGAGCCGCTTCTTCCACACTTATATGGCGAAGGGCCGCCAGTTCTTCTGCCACATAGCGGACATAGGCCGGTTCATTGCGCTGGCCGCGATGGGCCTGAGGCGTCAGGTACGGGCTGTCCGTTTCGATGAGGATTCTCTCTAAGGGCAGGTTTTCAGCGACGCGTCTGGCCCGCTTAGAATTCGGATAGGTCAAGGGGCCGTCAAAACCAAAGTAAAAGCCCATACGAAGCAGTTCAGCCGTCATTTCAAGGCTTCCGGAGTAACAATGGAAGACGCCGCGGATGCCCTTGCCGTACTGGCGAAGGATATCCAACGTATCGCCGTGTGCCTCGCGGTCATGGATAATAATCGGCACGTCGAGCTCGACGGCGAGCCTCACCATGTCGATGAACACGGCCTGCTGAACGGAACGCTCCGGCTCCGGCCAATGGTAGTCCAAGCCCACTTCGCCGATAGCGACGACCTTTTTCTCACCGCGCACCCATTGACGAAGTCTCTCTGCATCTTCCGGCGTTACCGTAGCCGCCAGTTCCGGGTGAATGCCGACGGCGGCATAGACTCCGTCACAAGAATTGGCCAAGTCGATGCAGGCGCGAGACGTCGCCATATCCGTCGCCGGACAGAGCATCAAGCCGACGCCGGCCGCGGCCGCCCGAGAAAGAATTTCCCGGCGCTCTGTATCGTAAGCACTGTCATTGAGATGGCAGTGTGTATCGAAAAGCATTACCGTACGCGGCTGCCGGGAGCCATGCCGTCGACAAAGGCTACCTGCAGATTATCGTTGCCGTCGGAGGCAGCCAGGAGCATCCCCTTCGATTCAACACCGCAGAGTTTGACCGGCTTCAAGTTGGTGACGACGATGACGCAGTGACCGATAAGGTCTTCCGGTTTATAGTACAGGGAAATGCCGCTGACGATCTGGCGCGTTTCCACACCGAGGTCGACTTGCAGTTTCAGCAGTTTTTTCGCTTTAGGAACTTTTTCACAGGCTACGATTTTGCCGACGCGAAGGTCGACTTTACCGAAGTCATCGATGGTGATTTCCGGTTTTACCGGTTCCTGAGCTGCCGGGCAGACCGGAGCTGATTCTTCCTTCTTGTCGGTTTTAGCTTCAGCAATCTCTTCGTCTAAGTCGTAACGCGGGAAGAGAGCCTGCCCTTTTTCAACCTTCGTATCAGCCGGATAGAGGCCCCACTGCTGGGCATCCTGAAGGTTTGCCTTGGAAAAATCACCAAGACCCAACTGATGCCACATATCGGCAGCGCTGACGGGAATGAAGGGACTGACCAAGGCCGCGATGATACGCTGTGCTTCGATCAAATTGTACAGGACCGTCTGCAGGCGCTGAGCCTTCGCTTCATCCTTAGCGAGGACCCACGGCGTCGTTTCGTCGATATATTTATTGCTGCGGCGAATAAGCGTCCATACGTCGTTAATGGCATCGTTGATCTTCATGTCGTCCATAAAGGTTTCAAACTGCTTTGCCGTTTCAACGGCGCAGACTGCTAAATCATCGTCAACGGGTTCTTTCACCGTCGGACCGGCGACGACGCCGCCTTCGTATTTTTCGACCATGGCCAGGGTACGCTGCAAGAGGTTGCCTAAGTCGTTGGCAAGGTCGGAATTGATGCGGTTGATAAAGGACGGCAAGGAGAAGTTACCATCTTGGCCGAGGCGGATTTCTTTCAGTAAGTAATACCGAAGTGCATCGGCGCCGTAGCGGTCGATCAAAGGAATTGGATCGACGACATTTCCCAAGGATTTACTCATCTTCGTCCCATCGACGATGAGCCAGCCGTGACCGAAGACCTTTTTGGGAATCGGCAGGCCGCAGCTCATGAGCATGATCGGCCAGATGATGCTGTGGAAGCGAACGATTTCCTTACCGACCAGATGGAGGTCAGCCGGCCAGAATTTTTTGAACTTTTCAGGATCGTCGAGGTAGCCTGCAGCCGTTACGTAGTTGACCAAGGCGTCGAACCAGACGTAGACGACGTGCTTCGTATCCCAAGGTACTTTGATGCCCCAGTCGAAGGACGTACGGGAAACACAGAGGTCTTCGAGCCCGCTTTTAACGAAGGAAATCATTTCGTTGCGTCGCGATTCCGGCTGGATGAAATCAGGGTTTTCGTCAATAAATTTCAGCCACTTATCGGCGTATTTATTCATCTTTAAGAAATAGGCTTCTTCCGAGACGAGTTCCAACGGCCGGCCGCAGTCGGGGCAGATGTGTTTGCCTTCGGGCAGCTTATTTTCCGGCCAGAAGGTTTCACAGGGCGTACAGTACCAGCCCTTATATTCGCCTTTATAGATATCGCCATTATCGTAGGATTTCTGCATCAAGGCCTGAACGACTTTTTCATGGCGTTTTTCCGTCGTGCGGATAAAGTCATCATTGGAGATATTCAGTTTTTTCCACAACTCTTGGAAGAGCGATACGATTTCATCGACGTATTCGATGGGCTTCACGCCTTTTTCTTCAGCGGCCCGCTGAATCTTCTGGCCATGTTCGTCAGAACCGGTCAGGAAAAAGACGTCATCGCCGCGCAGGCGGTGGAACCGAGCCAGCGAGTCGGCAATCGTCGTGCAGTACGTGTGCCCAATGTGAAGTTTGGCGCTTGGATAGTAAATCGGTGTGGTGATATAATACTTTCTTTTTTCAGACATGGGATTTTCCCTCCTATACCGACAAATGAGCCGGTGTTATAAACTAAGCGCAGCCTGGTATACACTACGTTTGGGCACGCCGCACCGTCTGGCGACAGTCCGGACAGCCTCTTTCTTATCAACGCCCTGTTCCATCAGTTCCCGGACCAGGGCTGCATAATCAACATTTTCAGTGTTGGCCTCTTCGGCCGTTTTTGTCATCCCTTCGACAAGGATGACGAATTCACCGCGCGTTCCCTGCTCGGAAAGGGCGGCTTGAAGGTCGCTGAGATGTCCATGGAGATACTGTTCATACCGCTTGGTCAGCTCCCGGCAGAGGACGGCCTTTCGGTCGCCCAGGACTTCCTGCATTTCACCCAATACCTGCCGAATGCGGTGAGGGGCTTCATAGAAAATAAGCGTCCCCTCATAGGCTTCCACGGACTGGATTGCCGGCAGGCGATGTTTCTGGGTTTTCGGCAAAAAACCGACAAAGGTGAACCTCGTCGTATCCATACCGGAAGCGATGAGTCCCGTAAGGCCGGCATTGGCCCCCGGAAGAGGCACGATGGAAATATCGGCTTCCAAGGCCAAACGGACCATGTCACTGCCGGGGTCGCAAATAGCCGGCATGCCGGCATCACTGACCAGAGCAATCATCAGGCCGTCTTTCAATTTCTCGATAAGCTGCGGCCCTTTTTCGGCTTTATTATGTTCGTGATAGCTCGTAAGGGGCGTATCGATATCATAAGCCATGAGCAGCTGTTTCGTATGACGCGTATCTTCAGCGGCAATGAGGTCAGCTTCTCGCAGGCAGCGTACCGTGCGGTACGTAATGTCCTCTAAATTTCCGATTGGCGTCGGGCAGAGATAGAGCGTCCCCTTTTGAAAAACTTCCGGCATAATACTCCTTTCACAGAAAAAAGACGGCTTTAAAGGACACCGCCTTATCTTCCATATAAGCGATCCACAGCGTCACTATAACTTCCATCGGCCTTATGGACGATGAGCGGCGGCAGGACAGACAGGCCCTTCCCGCCTCCGTGAATGCCTTCGACGAGGAAAAGCTTCGCTTCTTTATCGGGGCGACCATGAATCAACTGCAAAACCTTTGGTTCAATATCGCGGGCCCGCAGGGCTTCTAAAATATCCGCCATCCGTTCGGTAATATGAACCATGCGAAAACGGCCGTGATACTTCAAGGCGTATTTCGCCGCATCGAGGACGTCGTCTAAGGAGGCTGTTTCTTCATGGCATGCCCTCCGGATGCCGTCGACGTCACTGTAAGCCCCGCGGCTTTTTTCCCGGTAAGGCGGATTGGCATAGACGGCTGAAAAGGCACCTGACGGCGACCATTCCCGAATTCGGCGATAATCGCCTTGTACGATGCGGATGCGGTCGTCCCGGCCGTTTAAGACCACATTGCGGCCGGCGATATCGGCCATGACGGGGTTAAATTCGACCCCCGTCAAATTCCCTGCCCCGCGAGCCGTCAAAATCAAGGGAATGGCCGCCGTGCCCGTCCCCAAATCGAGGGCCGGTCCCCGAGGAACGGCGCCAAAGTGAGCTAATAAAACAGTGTCTATAGAAAAACAGAACTGATCGTCCCGCTGAATGACCTTCATCCCGTCGAGGACCAGATCATCCAGCCGTTCATGGGGACCAAGCTCAATTTTCATGATCCACTTCCCCTACATCAGACCAGGATACATTGATATTATGGCCCGATTCGAGCTGTACTTTGACAGTCTTATCTTTCATATGAACCCGCAGGACCGTGCCGACGCCTTCATCAGTCATGACCCGTTTTCCCACAGCCGGCGGTTTCTGCTGCTCACAGCCTTTCTGCTGGCAGTTGCAGCATTTCAGCTCGCCCGATGTATAGAGCTGGTTTTCATAGCGCAGGCAGCACATGAGGCGGCCGCAGATACCCGAAATTTTCGTCGGGTTCAAGGACATGCCCTGCCCCTTGGCCATGCGGATCGACACGGGCTTAAAGTCGCCCAGGAAGGTCGCGCAGCACAAGGGGCGGCCGCAGTAGCCGATGCCGCCGATCATCTTAGCTTCATCGCGAAGGCCGATCTGACGCAGTTCGATACGAGTCCGAAAGACGGAAGCCAAATCGCGGACGAGTTCGCGGAAGTCGATACGGCCGTCGGCCGTAAAGAAGAATATGATCTTCCCCATGTCGAAGGTATAGTCGACATCGATGAGCTTCATCGGCAGTTTATGCTTGGCAATCTTGGTCAGGCAGATGCCGAAGGCTTTCTTCTCCCGTTCTTTATTTCGCTCAACTTGGCGCAAATCCTTGGCCGTAGCCTTGCGGATAATCGGTTTGAGCGGCTGGACGACTTCCGAATCCTCGACGTCCCGCGGCGGAATGACGACATTGCCGAATTCCATGCCCCGCGCCGTTTCTACGATGACTCCATCATCCAAGGCGAGCTCAATCTTATCGGGATCAAAATAATATATCTTTCCAGCAGGTTTAAAACGCACACCTACAACGATCACTTAAAATCCTCCTTTGAGCCGTATCGTCTGGAGACTGACATAGTCCCAAACTAAGCGGACATTGACATGGCGCGTCACCGCTTCCAGCGCCTCATGAAGCACTGACGACACGGCAAAGACGGCATCATCCGTCCAGTACGGCAGTAATTCGGTCATATCGGAGATATAACCTTTTAAACGGACATATTCCCGGCCGGCTCCGCTGCGGAGAACGGCCATGTCCCGCAGCAACAGACTAATCCAGCCTAAGATTTCCGTCGTATCACTATCGGTCAAATTAGCCGATACGACAAGCCATTTCGAATAAGGACAGGCATGTTTGGCCATAATCGTTAAGAAGTCCACAGCAAAGTGTGCTTTCTCCGTTCCATGCCCGTCGAGATAACGAAGAACGGTGCGGACAATACCGCCGCCCCACAGGATGGCGTCGTCCAAATTACCGCCGCCCCGATGAAGACGCTGCAGCCCTTCCCTCATTTCATCGTCACCGACGGGATCGAAGGTAAGGGTAACGCAGCGCGACAGAATCGTCGGCAACAGCAAATCAGGCTGATCCGTCACCAGAATGAAACAGACACCGGACGGCGGCTCTTCCAAGGTCTTCAGCATGCGGTTGGCAAATTCCACATTCATCGTCTCTACGTGGTCGATAATGCAAATCCGGCGCCGACCTCGTTCGCCTTGGAGGGCCAGTTTCGCCTGAAGCTGGCGAAATTGATCGACCTTCAACATGGCACCCATAGGAGCCAAATAAAAAACGTCATCGCCGTCGGCAATAAGGGCTTCATCGCCTGCCGGTGCCAAATCGCGAAAGACGGGACGGCCGGCCAAGGCGGAGGCGACGGCAATGGCCATCAGAGTCTTGCCGATACCGGCAGGGCCGGCGAAAATCATGGCATGAGGGAGGCGGTCTTCATCGATGAGACGAGCCAATTTTCGCTTCAACCGGCCATGGCCGATGATCGTATCAAACAAGGTCTCATCCATCATTTTCACCTCCCTATTAAGAAATACCTTAATAACTTATTATATTAAAAAATCCCTCTAAAGTCTAGTATTTTCAACGCCTGACAGGTCTCCATCCGACCGAATCTATTTTTTGACAAGGGCAATCCCGGTGTCCAAAACGCAGCGGTATACATCGTCATGAATTTCCTCTATCGGACGGAGTTGTCCGCCTTCGGCGCAGGCAATCCTCACCCAGCCATAGCGAGTCGCCAATTCATCATAAGCGGCGTGACATTTGGCCAGAAACTGCCCGTTTTTTTCATGGATATCTCCGGTCTCGCCGCCTGTTTTTCCGACGCGGTCAGCCATGAGCCCTTGGGTTACCGCTAAAGGTACGTCGAGGAGAAATACAGCATCCGGCTCAGGCAGTCCCATCTTACGGAATTCAAAATCTTCGAGCCAGTCAAGGTAGGCCTTACGCCGGGCCGCATCATCGATCTTGATCATTTGATAGAGCATATTGCTCGTCGTATAACGGTCGGCAATGACGATACCGCCCTGATCATAAAAGGCCTTCCATTTCATTTGATAGGATGCAAAGCGGTCGACGGCAAAAAAAGCGGACGCGGCATAGGGGTTGACGGCGTCCGCATCGCGGCCGAAGTCGCCGCGCAAATACATCTTCACGAGGGCACTGGAATCGCTGTCATAATCGGGATAGCTCACGGCCATGACGGGATAGCCGTCTTTCTTCAGATGTTCCGTCAAGAGTTTGGTCTGCGTCGCCTTGCCGCTTCCATCGCCGCCTTCAATAATAAATAATTTACCCTTCATGGGAATCCTCCTTCTGTACGCGTATCGTCCGCAGCGTCCCGTCAGCCGGACCGTTTGGTTTATAGCCATGGGCCATCTTATAGCGGATATACTGTTGGCACGCCTCCGTAATAAATTCTCCTGCCGCCAACACGGGGATGCCCGGCGGATAAAAAGTAACCGTTTCAGCAGCAATACGCCCACAGGCAGCCTCAAAGGGTATCGCTTCCACAGGACCGTTCCAAACCATTCGCGGCGCTGCGGCAACCTGGGGAATCGGAAGGGGCGGCTCTGCACTGGGAGCGGACTGACAACGGGGGCGACCGTCGGCAATAGCCCGGCAGGCATCGATCAGGGCTTGGGCCGTTTCCATCGTATCGCCAAGGGTAATCAGGGCCAATACGTGATTGCCTGCAATCAGTTCGACTTCGATGCCCTGCTTTCGCAGTTCTTTTTCCGCTTCGATGCCGTCGAGGCCGACGCCGGAAAAATCGATGGTGATCTTCGTTTCATCAAAACCGGTGACGATAGAGCCGTCTACGATATCCCGTCCAAAGGACGACAGCCCTTGGATGGCATTGATTTCCCGACGCACATACCGGGCCAGTTCCAAGGCCCGTCCCAACAGCTCCGGCCCATGAAGAGCCAACTGCTGCCGAGCACTGTCGAGGGAGGCCAAGAACCAATAATGAGGACTCGTCGACTGAACGACAGACATAGACGCCGCCAAGCGATCGCTTAAGGGAAATCCTTGTCGACAATGAAGCATCGATGTCTGGGTCAAAGAGCCGGCCATCTTGTGCGTGCTTTGGGCAACGCAGTCGGCACCGCATTGCAGGGCTTCTTTGGGAAAGTCCGGATGAAAGCCCAAGTGAGCCCCATGGGCTTCATCGACAAGGACAAAGAGACCTTTCTCGTGAGCATAAGCCGCCATGGCCTCCAAATTGCCGGCGATTCCGTCGTAAGTCGGATAGGTAAAAACGACGGCCTTGGCGCTCGGGTGAGCCTTGACAGCCTTTTCTAAAGACGATACATCCGGCCCCAGCGATACCTGGTGCTTTTCATCAAACAGGCTTTCCATATAGACCGGCACAGCACCGCTCAAGACGAGGCCGCTGATGACGCTCTTGTGCGCTTCTCGGGGAATAATGATTTCATCGCCGTCACGGCAGACTGCTAAAACCATGGCTTCAATGCAAGCCGTCGTCCCATTGATGGAAAAAAAGGTTCTCCCGGCACCATAAAGATCAGCCGCTAAGTCCATCGCCTCTTTCAACGGCCCTTCCGGCTGAAATAAATCATCGAGGGCATACATGACGCCAAGGTCTCTTGAAAGGGCCGGTCCAAAAAGTTTCTCTTGGTAGTCCGAAATTCCCTGCCCCAACTTATGTCCCGGCGTATGATAGGCCTTCATATGCAGCCGACAATAGTTTTCCAGGGCTTCCACAAAAGGAGCCCGCTGTTGTTGTTCTCTATTCATAAAAACCTCATATCATATATGGTCTAAAAAGCCGCGCAGTAAGGCATGACTTTTCTCATAAGAAAATTGTTTCATCTGTTTCAATGATTGCTGCAGCGATTCCTGCAGGCGATAGGCCGAAAGTTCTTCCGGCTTCACCCAACGATAATCCCGATGCTCATCGGATACGACAACCTGCTCCGCATCAGCCATAGCCGTAAAAATGACGCCATTTAAAAATTGCCCGTCAGCCTTCTGGTAGCTCCAAATACCGGCCGGCGCTTCCAAGGTGATGGACAGACCCGTTTCTTCCTGAACTTCCCGCCGGAGCCCGACTTCAAAATCCTCATGAAAGAGCAGTCCTCCTCCGGGAAATTCCCAAGGATGCCGGCCTTCTATATCATTTTTCTGCAAGAGCAGCAGCTTGCCGTCGTGAAAGACCATCGCCTTGACACTGAGTCCCATCAAGACATTCCTTTCCTGCGCCATACGATCAACTCCTTATCCCTACTTCGCCTACAGTTTGAAAATTTCGATTACCTTTAATTATATCATAACCGCGCCAATAAGCTTACAGGAAAATCCACAAAAGCCCTCTGCGCCCCTTTAAAATACCAGTGCATAGAGGACAGAATCCCTTTTATCTGTCTTATTTACACCTTGCAGTATATAGGTTAAAATTATAGTACAGTTTACTTAGAGGAGGTCTTTCTATGACAACCAAACGCGTCCTTGCGATTCACGATTTATGTTCTTTTGGCCGCTGCTCACTTACGGCGGCAATTCCGGTCATCTCCGCCATGGGATTTCAGGTCTGCCCTTTTCCAACGGCTATTTTCAGCAATAATCTGACCTACGGCGATTTCACATTTTCCGATTTTACGCCCCATATGACGGAGTTTATGGATAAATGGCAAAAATTAGGCTATGAATACGACGCCATTTACAGCGGATTTTTAGCCGACGCCGGTCAAATCGAAGTCGTTTCCGATGCCATTTCCCGCTTTGCCAAAG
This sequence comes from Megasphaera massiliensis, assembly GCF_036305205.1. Taxonomy (NCBI): domain Bacteria; kingdom Bacillati; phylum Bacillota; class Negativicutes; order Veillonellales; family Veillonellaceae; genus Megasphaera; species Megasphaera massiliensis. Next base: position 13,880 of record NZ_JAXIXE010000026.1, on the reverse strand, counting down.
ATGACAGTCTCATCGTCGTTGACCCGGCCATGGGTGACAACGGCAATCTCTACCCGGTCTTCACACCGGCTATCGTTCCGGAAATGCGAAAACTCATTGCCAAGGCCACGGTAATTACACCGAATTATACGGAAGCCTGTTTATTAGCCGGGGTTCCCTACAGTGAAGACCTTCCGAAGACGACGGAAATGCTTGAGTTGTGCAAAACGCTCTCCGATATGGGCCCCAAAAAGATTGTCATCACCAGTGTCGCCAGCGACTTAGATACCACCAAAATCGTCAGTTACGATACGACGACGGCCTCCTTTGACGAATATCCGGTCCACCGCCTTCCCTTCAGCACCTGTGGAACGGGTGACCTCTTTACCAGTGTCCTTACCGGCGCTCTGCTCCAAGGGACGATGCTCCATGCCGCCATCAAAAGGGCTGCTGACTTCCTGAGCTATGCCATCGAATATACCCATAAAGCCGGAAGCGATCCCCGTGAAGGCGTCCAAGTCGAACCCTGCTTAGGGAAATTACTGAAAGACGAATTGTAAACCATGATTTTAATTCAATAAGTTGACCTTAAAGGCACTGTTTGCTATAATACACTTTGTGTAACGAGTCCTGTATTTATAGTAAGGAGTGCTTTTATCATGTCCGAGTCACGAGAAAAGACGATGCGCCTGACACACATCGCCTTGTTGATTGCAATGAACTGTATCTCTGCTTATCTGATTATCCCCCTGCCCTTTTCTCAGTCGCCCCTGGCCCTGCAGACGCTGATCGTCAACTTAGTGGCCTTCCTCTTACCGCCAAAAGACGCTGCCATCACCATGCTGGCCTATATCGGCATCGGCCTCATCGGCGTCCCCGTATTCACCGGCGGCACCTCCGGTCCGGGTAAGATGTTCGGACCCACCGGCGGATATATCTGGGCTTATGTCGTCGCCGTCTACCTCATGTCGATGTTAAAAGGGAAAACATATAACTTCAAGCGCTATTCCCTCGTCGCCATCATCATCGGAATTCCCGTCATCTATCTTGGCGGCGTCCTGCAGCTCCACGGCGTCACTGAAATGCCTTGGAGTGCTGTCATCACCAGTGGCGTCCTGCCCTTTATCCCCTTAGACATCGTAAAAAGCATCTTAGCAGCCGCCCTGGCAAGGCCCTTGCTCGATATTACGGCCATAAAAAATGCAGTGCCAAAAAATTAGGCAAAAAGCCCATCGCGAGATGGGCTTTTGTCGTATTAGAAATGGCTTTTAGCAAAAGTTCCGATTTCCTGCAGGGACGCAACGGAAGCATCGAGATCCGGTAGGCAGAGGGCAAAGTCATGGGGCATATCAGGATAGACGGTCATCGTCACTTCAACGCCGTCGTCGACGGCTTTTTCCATAAACTTCTGATTTTCCGTCAGGAATATTTCATGACCGCCGGTCTGAATCAGCATCGGCGGCAGCCCTTTCAAATCGGCATGAATCAGCGATAACCTCGGGTCAGAGAGGGACAATGTCCCGGCATAAGACGGCTCTTTGACAGCCTTATTGAGCGGCGTCCCACGGCCTAAAATCTTATCCTTACGGTCATTATAGGTCCGCGAAGCCGCAGCCGTACTGAAATCCGTCCATGGTGACTGTAGGACTAACAGTCGGGGCAAGGCATTTTGATGGTCCCGCAAATAAAGCACAAGGGCAACGGCCAGATTTCCGCCGGCCGAATCGCCGACTAACACGATATTTTCAGCCTTAATGCCGCTGTCAAGGAGATAGTTATAAGCCGCAATGGCATCGTCAAGGGCAGCCGGATAGATGTAGTTCGGCGCTAACCTATAATTAACACAATAAGCCTCTTTAGCATCCATCAAGGCCGCCTGCTTCAGGGCCATGAGTCGATGACCGTCACTCATGCCGAGGACATAACCGCCGCCGTGGAGTTGTAAGAGCACCTTATCGGAATCAGAATTCGTATTCGTATACTTCTCGACGACGATACCACTGACGGTCACATCCTGTCGCTGCCAGCCATCAGGCAAAACGAAAGGCTTCTGATTGCGGCCGGTAAAGAGGTCGCCTGCGGTCTTTTCAATATATTGCTGCTGAGCCTGTCGCTCCAAGATCAGGCCATGTTGCGGCAGGTAAAGCCCCTCGGCTGAAGCAGTCAAATTCATGGCAATCAGGCAGACACCGATCGCTGAAATCTTCAGTACCTTCTTATGCAACATAACAACACACCCTCCCTCCGTGATGAAAAAACGATTCACATATGTTCTTATTTTACCATTGAACGGCCGCTCTAAGTCAAGGCGGAAAGCGGAGAACCAAAGTATGTTTCCACAAAAAAAGAAGTACCGCACCGCTATGGGCGACACTTCTTTTCCTCTTTTTAGAAAAACAGAGCAGCAACGAGGGCTGTCGTCAAAAATTACGCTGTAATTTCTTGAATACGGCCGATGAGTTTTTCTGCATACTCCCGAGCAGCCTGTTTCTGAGCCTCAACAGCCATTTCATCATCGCGAGTGGTATAGCCGACACCATGGACGTAGAGAGCACCCTGGTAATCAAGACCGCAAAGGTTCGCCGTTGCCGGAAATATTTCAAGCATCTTTTGGATATCGCCAATGGCGCCTTCGCCGCCGGTATAGGCTTCTGCCGGGGCCCCTGTCGTAAAGGATACGAGCAGCTTTTTCCCACCGAGTTTCGCCTTAGAGCCATGGGAAAAGCCATGAAGGAAGACTTCGTCGAGCCACTTCTTCATGAGCCAGGGCAGAGAATACCACCAGAAGGGAAACTGCCACACGATGAGGTCGGCGGCCAGTAAGGACTTCTGTTCCGCTTCTACATCGATATTCGCTGTCGGGTAGAGCTGATCCAGCTTGCGGATTTCAGCATCCGGAAGGGCCTTTTCAAGCTCGTCCAGAATCACCTTATTGGCAACGGACGTCGAGAGATCGGGATGGCCGGAAATAATCAAAGTTTTCATATTATCTTCGCCTTTCATGGATAAAAGAAGTACGAAATCTAGTTACTGACTGTTTTTCACAGCCCATTCCTTCAGTTCACCGGCAGATACGTTGTTCGGAAAGCGTTTTCCCACAGCGACAGAGGCCCCCGATGCTAAGGCCTGCATGTTCTTACCGGAATCTCCAATAGGACTCATGCCGGACGTAGCAAAAGGAACGACCTTTTTACCACTAAAATCATAGCTTTCCATAAAAGTATCGATAATCGATGGTTCCCGATACCACCAGACCGGAAAGCCCACAAAGACCACGTCATACTGACTCATATTTACGACCTTTTCGGCAATAGCCGGACGGCTTCCTGGATCCTTAGATTCTATGGAACTGCGGCTTTCTGAATTCTGCCAGTTAAGGTCCGCTGAGCTATAGGGCACTTCCGGTTTTATTTCAAAAATATCGGCTCCAATCGCTTCAGAAAGTTTTACGGCAACCTTTGCCGTCACACCGCTGGCGCTAAAATAGGCGACTAATGCTTTATTCATGATAGATTCCTCCTCTATTACATCGAATAGGATACTTGATTGGTCAATGATAGATTTTTCATATCAATCATGGCGATCATATCACCACTTAAGATCAGTCTATCATTCATGGGCATTCATGTCTAATACCTATCGCAAATCGCCAGAAATGCGTTTATCGTATTTCTATGCAATAAATCAAAGGTAGCGAAAATAAATATACCTCGATTTCAATTTCTAGAAATGTTAGTATCAAAGTAGTATCAAACACACCTATTGTAAACGAAAAAATCCCTGCAACCACAGGTTGCAGGGATCGTAATTTCAAAAATGAAATTATTTGAGTTCGACCGTAGCGCCGGCTTCTTCGAGCTGAGCTTTGAGAGCTTCAGCGTCAGCTTTAGCAACGCCTTCTTTGACCGGTGCAGGAGCGCCGTCAACGAGAGCTTTAGCGTCTTTCAAGCCGAGGCCCGTAACTTCACGGACAACTTTGATAACGCCGATTTTTTTGTCGCCAGCAGAAGCGAGGATGACGTCGAATTCAGATTTTTCTTCAGCAGCAGCACCGCCAGCAGCCGGAGCAGCAGCAACGGCAACCGGAGCAGCAGCGGAAACGCCGAATTTTTCTTCCATGTCTTTTACGAGTTCGGAAAGTTCGAGAACGGTCATGTTTTCAATGGCCTGCATGATTTCTTCTTTAGTCATTTTGAAATACCTCCATAGTATCAGTTTTTAAGTTTGTTTTTATTAGTTATAGTAAGCTAAATTAAGCAGTTTCTTGTTCTGCTTTCTTAGCGCGTACAGCGTCAAGCACATAAACCATGTTGCGAATATTGCCCTGGAGTACGTTGACGAAGCCGGAGATCGGTGCCTGCATGCTGCCGACCAATTTCGCGAGAAGTTCTTCGCGGCTCGGCAAGCTTGCCAAAGCATCAACAGCTGCAGCATCAATTACCTGGCCGTCGACGATGCCTGCTTTTACAGACAGCGCTTCGGTCTTTGTTTCTTTGATGAATTCTTTCAGGATCTTAGCCGGAGCTACGGCATCTTCCGTAGAATAAGCGATAGCCGTCGGGCCTTCAAGAACTGCATCCAATGCATTGTAGCCGAGTTCGTCTGCAGCAATGCGAGTCAAAGTATTTTTGATAACTTTGTAGTCGACACCGCCTTCGCGGAACTTACGGCGAAGTTTCGTGACATCAGCAACGGTAAGGCCGGTGAAACCAACGAAAACAGCGCCCTGTGCGGACTGCATTTTTTCTTTCATTTCTTCGACAACCGCGGCTTTTGCCGGGGAAACCGGATGATTTGCAAATGTGGACATGAGTTTGATACACCTCCTTGAATTAGGATTTATATCGTCTTAGCAATCAAAAACGGCCTCATGGACAAACCACGAGGCCGAACTAGTCAAAGTCAGATATCTGCTAGTTTCATAGCCTCAGATGGCGGACATAGTGTCCATTATACATACCTTCAGTCTACAGCTAAGAGAGATATTAATTTTCTTCTTTCTTGGCAGCACCTTTAATGCTGAACTGATTGATGTGAACGCCAGGGCCCATCGTGGAGCTAACCGTGATGGATTTGATGTACTGGCCTTTTGCGCCCGACGGTTTAACTTTGATGAGCGTATCAACCAAAGCCGTCAAGTTATCAATCAATTTATCTGCATCGAAAGACTTTTTGCCGATAGAGGAGTGAATATTGCCGGCTTTATCCGTGCGGTATTCAACTTTACCAGCTTTGCTTTCGCTAACAGCTTTTGCAACGTCCATCGTAACAGTACCAACCTTCGGGTTAGGCATGAGGCCTTTAGGACCGAGGATTTTACCGAGACGACCGACTTTACCCATCATATTCGGAGTAGCGATTGCTACATCGAATTCGAGCCAGCCACCCTGGATCTTTTCTACAAGATCATCAGCACCGACAAAGTCAGCGCCGGCAGCTAAAGCTTCTTTTTCTTTATCGCCCTGTGCAAATACGAGGACCGTCTTGGATTTACCGGTGCCGTGAGGCAGTACCAAGGCGCCGCGGACCTGCTGATCGGCGTATTTCGGATCTACGTTAAGGTTTACAGCCAATTCAACGGTTTCATCGAATTTAGCCGTATCCATCTTTTTCAAGATGTCAATTGCTTCTGCAACATCATACTGTTTCTGTTTATCGAACAGTTTTGCAGCTTCGGCATATTTCTTGCCTACTTTTGCCATGTTTCTTCCTCCTTATGTGGTTTAGCGGGTTACCCCTTCCACGGGCAGACAGTCGATTAGTCGACGATGTCGATACCCATGCTGCGAGCGGAACCTTCAATCATTTTCATAGCAGCTTCAACGTCGTTAGCGTTGAGGTCCGGCATCTTAGTCGTTGCGATTTCGCGGACTTTGTCGCGGCTCAATTTAGCTACTTTTTTCTTGTTCGGTTCACCCGAAGCTTTGTCCAGACCAGCTGCTTTCTTCAATAAGACGGCAGCAGGCGGGGTTTTCGTAATGAAAGTGAAGGAACGGTCTTCATAGACGGTAATTTCGACAGGGATGATGAAGCCAGCCTGTTTAGCTGTACGTTCATTAAATTCCTTTACGAATGCCATGATGTTGACACCAGCCTGGCCTAATGCAGGGCCAATCGGAGGCGCCGGAGTTGCTTTACCAGCTTCACACTGGAGTTTTACCATTCTTGCTACTTTTTTTGCCATGGTGAGTTACACCTCCTTACATTACAAGATGTGGTCAAACGAATCGTAACGATTCTCCCACTCGCGGCAGAAAGCCGCATTAGAAGTATTTATTCCAGACCCTTCTCGATTTGAGAATAGTCGACTTCTACTGGAGTTTCACGGCCAAACATATTTACGAGGCCTTTAACGGTACCTTTTTCTTCATTGACCTCCGTGACAACGGCGATACAATTTTCAAAAGGCCCTTCGGTAATGCGCACTTCTTCGCCAACTTCGACAGAAATGTGCGTTTTCGGTTTGCTTTCTACTTCCTGTTTGCCCAGGATTCTTTCGACTTCCTTAGGTTCCAAGGGAATAGGTTTAGTAGCCGATCCGACAAAACCGGTGACACCGGGAGTATTGCGGACGACATACCAGGAACGGTCATTGACTTCCATTTCAATCAGGACATAGCCGGGGAATACTTTCCGTTTAACGGTCCGCTTTTTCCCGTCCTTTACGTCAATTTCGTCTTCCATAGGGATGAGGATTCGGTTGATGACGTTTTCCAAACCCATGGACTTGACCTTCTGTTCCAGCGTTTGTAGTACTTTATTTTCATAACCGGAATACGTATGGATGACATACCATTTCATATCTGCTTCCATTTAAGCACAGCCCTCCTATCCGACAGCAAGCTGGAATAACTTAAACAGCTGCGAGAACGCGCCGTCAGCCACACCAATGATTACCATTACGACGATGGTAGCAACAATGACCATAACCGTGTAGTTAATCAATTCCCTTTTTGTCGGCCAGATGACCTTCTTCATTTCTACCTTTACGCCAGATAAAAATGACTTGCCCGGGTTCTTCTTCTTATTCTTTTGTGCTGCTTTTTTAGCTGAAAGTGCCATATAACCTCTCACATCCAAATAAGATTAGCACAATCTTATTCAATCAATTATTTCGTTTCTTTGTGTAACGTTTCTTTTTTGCAGAACGGGCAGTATTTTTTCAGTTCCAAACGATCCGGATTATTCTTCTTATTTTTGTTCGTCCGGTAGTTGCGCTGTTTGCATTCTGTGCATGCCAAAGTGATAGCTGTACGCATTCCTTACACCTCTCTTAAAAATAGTCACAAGCCTAGTTGTACGTAAGACTGCCTTTATAATGTATCACAACAGCTACGTCTAAGTCAAGGAAATTTTTCTGTAACTTAAAAAAGCCAGGCGTTGGTGGACGCCTAACTTTTGTAATGATATCATCTTTTTCAACTTCCGTCAATACCTTCGTTTTAAATTTCTGCTGAAGGCGCCAATAAGGATTACAGTTCTTCCTGCAGCTGCGTTAAAGCCGGTACATAGGAATCCAAGATCCGCCGTACCCGGACATCGAGGGCATCTTCGCTGCCGAAACGCTCGCGAATCATAGCCAGCCACAAAGATTCATCGACAAAGAGGTACTGTTCATATGCCTCGGCAATAACTTCCTTCGGAGAGCCCATGGCAGACATCCCGAAGCCATCGCGCTTTAAGGCATCGCGAAAGACCGTCATCGCCAAGTCAAAGACGCCTTGATATAAATGGACGATGCCGTGGAGGATAAAAAGATTCGACAAGTCCTGCTGCTCGGCCTGCTGCAGCAATTGTAACTGTGCTGAAAAAGCCTGTCGCTCTGTCATCGTAAACCTCCTTCCAAACGCCAAAGAAGAGAAACGTCATGTCTTATATATAAGTATATATATATTATATCATATTCTACTTTATAAAAAAGCGAAAAGGGCTGCGCTGCCCTCTTATTACCGGGCTACAAAAAAGCACTGCCGGAAAACTCCGACAGTGCTTCTCTTCAAACCAAAAGTATATAAAGAGTATCGATCTTGAAACCGGGTTATGCTTCTTCAATGGCACCGGCCGGGCAGGAATTCATCGCGTCCTGAGCCGATTCATTCGTTGCTTCCGTAGCTTCAGCATAGGCTTCGGCCATACCCGTTTCATCGTTCATGCGGAATACTTCGGGACAAGTTCCGGCACAGAGACCACAGGCAATACAGGTATCGTTTACTTTATACTTCATAACAAATCACTCCTTTGTCCGAATCGTTACGATTCGAAATACTTGGGCGGGTAAGTTAATCCTTACTGTGCTTATAGTATACCCGCCGACCGGCAAAAGAGCGGTTGCATTTCCAACAAAAAGGCAAAAAGACAAGCTTTATAGAAAAAGAATTTTCTTCCATGAAGGCCCGTCATTTTAATTACATTTCGCTATATACTTTTAATCTTATGCATAAGATATTTGCTGATTAATTCGATTTTGGTATCGAAGAAACTTCCGTTGCCGTGTAGCCGGCGTTAACAATTGTTTTCAAAATCGCATCGTCGCTGACATCATCTCGGACGATGAGTTCCGCCTGACCTCGCATCAAATCAACTTTTACCTTTTCAATGCCATCGACGTCCTTAAGGGCTTCGGTCACGTGTTTTACGCAATTTTGGCAGACCATACCGGAAATTGCAACATATTTTTTCGTTCCCTCTACCTTATCTCCGTGGAATAAATGACTAAAAAATCCCATAGTTGCTATATCCCCCTCTATGTTTTATTCAAAAGAAATAAATTCTCATCATCAATATTATAAGATGTTCTCGTCCAACTGGCAAGGTGGATATTGTATACACGATTCCATATGTTAAAATTATATTGACGATACCTATAAATCATAGTAAAATGAAATCAGCTAAAACTTTATCTTATTAAATGTTTTTGTTATTTTTATTAAAAAAGGATGTGAGTGTATGTCATTTTTTCGAACGAAGTCCGTATCCCAATTGCAAGAAGATGCAAGTAGCTCAAAGCTAAGTAAGAATCTTAGCGTCATGGACCTCACCTTCTTAGGTGTTGGCGGCATCATCGGGGCCGGGGTCTTTGTCTTGACAGGTATTGCCGCAGCTCGCTATGCGGGGCCTGGCGTTGCTTTATCCTTTGTCATCGCTGGTTTCCTCTGTATTCTCGTAGGCTTAACGTATAGTGAATTTTCATCCTTCATCCCTGCTTCAGGCAGTGTTTATTCCTATACCTTTGCTTCTTTGGGTGAAGGGATGGCCTTCTTATGCGGCTGGTCACTAATTCTGGCATATACCGTTACCGCCAGTGCCGTTGCCGTCGGGTTCTCCGGCTATCTATCGGGCATGAGTGCATCCTTGGGATTTGTCATCCCCGATTATCTGCTCAAAACACCGGCTGAAGGCGGGATCGTCAATCTGCCATCCATCATTATCATCCTTTTGCTCTGCGCGGTACTCATTCGCGGCACCAAACAAAGTGCCAAATTAAACTTTGCACTGATTCTCGTCGCTTTAGCAGCTATCGTCGCCTTCGTCGTCACGGCTGCACCGCATGCTAATCCCGATAATCTCTCACCCTTTACGCCTTTCGGTCGTGTTCTTCTCGTACATGGGCTTTGACGCCGTTGCTACATCGGCTGAAGAATGTAAGAACCCGTCTCGTGACCTCCCCATCGGGATTATCTCTTCCATCGCCATTTGTATGGCCCTGTACATCGCCGTATCCCTGGCTCTGACAGCTGCCGTTAACTACACCCAGCTCGATACGCCGGAACCGGTTGCTTATGCCCTGCGTCTCCTCGGCTGGCCTGATCTTGCCAACCTCATCGCAATCGGCGTCTTAGCCGGTATCATTACGACCCTTATCGTTTACCTCTTCGGCCAGTCCCGTATCTTCTTTGCAGTCTCCCGCGACGGCCTCCTGCCGCAGCATCTCTGCAAGATTCATGATACGTACCACACACCGTACCTGATTACCATCGTTGGTTCGATCGTCATCGCCATCATCTCCGGCTTCGTCCCCTTGATGCACATCGTCGAATTATCCAACACCGGTACGCTGGCAGTATTCTTGATCAACTTTATCGGTATCGTCGCTATGCGCCGCAACCATCCGGAAATCCCGCGGAAATTCCGCTGCCCGATCCTTCCGATCATTGCTCCCATCGGCGTTATCGTCTGCTTCTACCTGATTTATGAACTGTCGCCGCTGACCCATATGCTCTTCATCGGCTGGCTCGTTCTCGGCTTGATCATTTACTACGGCTACAGCCGCAGCCACAGTCTTCTTAATAAATAAAGTTTAGCTTATCTCCCCCCCTGGTAAGTCAGACTTTTGTACGATAGCTTTACCTTATTTCTTTAATCTAGTAAAGCAGTGCAAAAATAGTCTAATTTAAATCAGTATTATGACAAAACGGTTGCTGTCCAAGAGTTCGTCCCTTAGGATAGCAACCGTTTTGTTATGCAAAGATTTAACGCGGTTCCCTTATCGAGTCATATCACACCTTAAGGTCAGCCTTAATGATTAAAATCGGTCCGATGGTCTGTTTCGATATGGTCGGCAAAAGTGCTTTCTGCCCCTTGTTTGGCAAAGCCCTTCAACATCCAAGCCATATTGCGGCCGATATTGCGCATGGTCTGAAGACCTTCCAAGTCATTGCGAACTTCATCGGGCGTCATGCCGTGAACCATGTTCCAATACGTAGACGGAACGACAGGCATGCTGGCAATGCCAAAGTATTTGTTCAAGACATCGACAGCCGCTGTCGTACCGCCGCGGCGGGCCGAAACGATGGCAGCTCCCGGTTTGCCGGCAAAGACCGGATAGAGTTCCCCAACAGCCGACGAGTAAAATACACGATTCAAGAAAGACAAGATCTGACCACTCGGATGGGCATAATAGACAGGAGAGCCAAAGATAAATCCGTCGGCATCTTTAGCTTTTTCCAAAAAGCGATTGACGGCATCGTCGTTATCATCTTTAAAGATACAGCCCTGGCCGTTACACTTATTACAGCCGATACAGTCACGCATGGGACGCGCCCCTAACTGGAAAATTTCATAGTCGACACCATTTTCCTTCAGCGTTTTGCCGACTTCCTCCAGCGCCGTACAGGTACAGCCATTGAGATGGGGACTTCCATTTACCATTAATACCTTCATCATTCGTTCCTCCTATTCTAATGCACGAAACAACGTGCTCGATGCTCTCATTATTATATGGACCGAAGATCAAAAAATCAACAATGCACTATTAAGTAAGGTACTATCCCAAAGGGAAGCATTGACTTCATTACTCTCTTTTTGTATCATTCTAATAGAAAGGAGTGTATAACGATGGACGAAAAATTGGCAGCAGTCAATGTCGAACCTTTTGCCTACGCCTGTTCCTTATTCAACGGAAAATGGAAAATGCACATCCTCTTTTGGCTGTGGAAAAAAGAAGTACTGCGCTATGGCGAACTAAAAAAAGCCCTGGGAAAGGTAACACACAAAATGTTATCCCAGCAGCTCAAGGAAATGGAAGCAGACGGCATCATTTATAGAAAAGAATATCCCCAGGTGCCGCCCAAAGTAGAATATGGGCTGACAACACTGGGGAAATCTCTTATGCCTATTTTACAGCAAGTTTGTACGTGGGGACAAGACCACTATCAGCGCTGAATACCGAAGGCCTGGAATCCGGGATAAATCCCTTTTCCGCCGAGTTCGTCTTCGATCTGCAGCAGGCGATTGTATTTGGCGACGCGTTCACTGCGGTTCGGTGCGCCCGTTTTAATCTGTGCCGTATTCAAAGCGACGGCCAAGTCTGCAATGGACGTATCTTCCGTTTCACCGGAACGGTGGGATACGATAGCCCGGTAACCGGAACGGTGAGCCAATTTAATGGCTTCCAGCGTTTCCGAAACGGAGCCGATCTGGTTCAATTTAATGAGGATAGCGTTGCCGCTGCCCTGAGCAATACCTTTGGCCAGGCGTTTCGTATTGGTAACGAATAAGTCGTCACCGACGAGCTGCACGCGCTGTCCCAAAGCCTCGGTCAGTTTAGCCCAGCCTTCCCAATCTTCTTCGTCAAGACCGTCTTCGATGGAGTAGATCGGATATGCATCGGACAGTTTCTTCCAATGAGCGATTAACTCATCCGTCGTGAAGGTCTGACCGCTCTTGGGCAGATGGTACTGGCCCTGTTTTTCGCCTTTCCATTCGCTGGCAGCTGCATCAATAGCCAATACGAAATCCGTACCCGGTTTGTAGCCGGCTTCTTCGATAGCTTTCAGGATGTACTGAATAGCTTCTTCATCGCTGGCGAGATTCGGAGCAAAACCGCCCTCGTCACCGACGGAAGTAGCCAGGCCTTTGCTCTTCAAGAGGGCAGCCAGTGCATGGTAGACTTCAGCGCACCAACGGAGGCCTTCATGGAAGGAAGGAGCGCCGGCCGGCATGATCATAAATTCCTGAACGTCAACCGTGTTGGCAGCATGAGCCCCGCCATTTAAGATGTTCATCATCGGTACGGGCAGGTAATTGCCGTTAACGCCGCCTAAGAAACGATGCAGGGGGATATCCAACGAAGCGGCAGCCGCTCTGGCAGTAGCCAAGGATACGGCCAAAATCGCATTGGCACCTAAACGGGATTTATCCGGCGTGCCGTCAGCATCGATCATCAATTTATCAATGCCATAGGTATCAAAAGGATCCTGTCCTTTCAATACGTCCTGCAATACCGTGTTGATGTTTTCAACGGCTTTGGTTACCCCTTTGCCGCCATAACGGCCCTTATCGCCGTCTCGAAGTTCAAGAGCTTCAAACTGGCCTGTCGATGCGCCGCTGGGAGCTGCGCTGCGGCCTACTGTGCCGTCAGACAAAATAACGTCAGCCTGTACGGTGGGGTTACCGCGAGAGTCCAAAATTTCACGACCAACAACTGCTTCAATACGAATGTTCTTCATTATTCAAAGCCCTCCTCTATATACATAAAAAATTAAGTAAATTCTATAGTGCTATTTAATTTGGTTATATTATACTATAGATGTCATGATTTTGCATAGTACTTTTTGAGAATCTTTATTATTATAAAATCAATACCGATGAAGTCTCGTTTAAAATAGAGGGAAATATGCATAAAAAAAGAGCACCGGCATTTGCCGGTGCTTCTTTCATTTTAACGGTGACGGATAGATTTTTCGACAAGATTGACGCGAAAACTTTCGGCGTTTACAGGTTTAGCTCTTATGTCGCGGACGGAAACATCAGGATGGGAGATGACAGCATCAATGGATTCAAACAAAAAGGGTAGCTTGGCATCTGTATAAAAATCTGTTTCTTAATGATTCTGTAATTCTGCGTAATTTTATCTTAAGGAATGGTTGGTAGTTCTGACGGAGGCTGTACGGAATTTTAAAAGGCGACACATAGATCTGACAACGGCAGTCTCGTTGTCTTCGGCATCCGTCAAAAAAAGCTGCTTCGAGACTCCCCCACCCACTCCGAAGTCAAGCTTCGGAGTAAGCGATTCAGTCAATTTTATGCGTCGCTTTCGGCTTCCATCGTTTAAAACACCATATTTCTGAGTCCTTTAAGCTAGTCACCTTACGGCTTCCAGCCCGGGATTTATCTGATTCCAGATTCCCTTACCCACTCCGAAGTTTCACTTCGGAGTAAGCGACTCACGAAGGTTTATGCGTCCCTTCGGTCCTTTAAACCTGGTTCGCTGCTTAAACCTGCTTCTCTGCTTAATATAAAAAAAAGAAGCACTTCATATCGAAGTGCTTCTTTGCTGAATCAGCGGCTTCCTATCCTCCCAGGGGGCCTCCCCCCAAGTACTTTCGGCGTTTGCGGCCTTAACTGCTGTGTTCGGCATGGGAACAGGTGGATCCCCGCAGCTATCGCCACTGAATTTATGT
>NZ_JAXIXE010000025.1:0-12624 GCF_036305205.1 Megasphaera massiliensis | reverse complement strand
CCGAGCAACTATTTCGGGTTGCTCGGAAATAAAAGTCTAACTTTTTGGGGTCACATCATTTCTCAGTCCTGCTTTTTGCATCTCTTGAGTGCCTTCAAAAACTCTGACAACAAACAAAAGGCGCCGCACACTGTGCGACGCCTTTTTTGGTGATCCATCCGAGATTCGAACTCGGGACACCCTGATTAAAAGTCAGGTGCTCTACCAGCTGAGCTAATGAATCATGGCTGGCAGGGGTAGCTGGATTCGAACCAGCGCATAGCGGAGTCAAAGTCCGGTGCCTTACCACTTGGCTATACCCCTATGGGGCGAGTATAGGGATTCGAACCCTAGCATAACGGAGCCACAATCCGCCGTGTTAACCACTTCACCATACCCGCCATATAAGATTATCTGCCGTAACGGCGCTGAATCAGCGTCGTCAACGTAGATAATCTTACCATGAGTCAAAGACAAAGTCAAGTATTTTTTACATTTAATCACAAAAGAATACAGACCTGAAATGCATAGCTATAAACCAAGCCGATTAACGGTCAGCCTTTCCATACAGAAGGTCCTTTACGAAATTCGGCAGGACAAAGGCGCTCTGCTGAATCCCTTCATTGTAATAACGCGTCGGGAAGGTACGCTTTCGATTCGGCGTCCACTGCAGGGGATCGTATTTTTTAGACCCCAGCGTAAAGCAGTGCATCCCCGACGGATAGAGGGGAATGAAGGCCGTATATAAACGGGCGACAGGGAAAATATCAGATACGCAGTCGAATACATCTTTCACCAATTTGCCGTGCATGAAAGGCGATTCCGTCTGCTGAACAAAAATCCCGTCGTCCTTCAAAGCTTTAAAGGTATCCTTATAAAAATCGTAGGTGAAAAGGCCTTCTCCGGGGCCGACAGGATCAGAGCAGTCGACGATGATGACGTCATAGTAATTTTCGGCTTGCCGCATGAAGGCAATGCCGTCGCCGACAGTTACGGTCAGTTTTGGGTTTTCTTCCAGCATGGCCTTGGAAATTTCAGGAAAATACTGTTTAGACAATTCGATGACCTTGCCGTCTATATCGACCATAGCCACCGATTCGACTTCAGGGTGGCGGACCGCTTCCCTGGCTGATCCGCCGTCACCACCGCCAATGATGAGGACCCGTTTCGGATTGGGGTGAAGAAACAAGGGAATGTGCACGATACTTTCATGATACATGAATTCATCTTTAACAGACGTCTGGAATACGCCGTCTAAGACCAGCATGCGGCCAAATTCCTTCGAATCGGCGACGACGATGTCCTGAAAGTCGGAATGACCGCGATAAAGGATTTCTGAGGCTTCCGTCGTCAGATCCAGGTAAGGGGACTGATGTTCCGTTATAAATTTTTTCATATTGTACTCCTTGATAATATCCTGAGTTTATCATATTCTGATAGTGACTTCATTTTAGCATATTTAGGCTCATTTGTCGCAGCGCATTTCATGGTTTCCAAAATGATATCGATTTCTTATTAATAAGTAAAATCCTTTGTATCACCCCCTTACAGAATAAAGGGATTATGGTACAATATAAAGTAGACTTTTTATATATAGTCTTTATAATAAATAAAATTTTTAAAGAAAGAGTCGGTTTATAAACCGATAGGGTGACAAAACATGAAGAATCTCTTACACATCGGCATTGACATCGGTTCGACGACAGTAAAAATCGCTGTTCTCAACCATGCCAAACAATGCCTGCACGCATGCTATGTCCGCCACTATACGGATATACGCCAAAAAGTTTGGGATTTACTCCAAAACGCCTATGAAATCTTTGGCGACCGTCAGATCACCATGGCTATCACCGGGTCCGGCGGCATTGCCCTGGCCGACTACCTGCACATCCCTTTTCTGCAGGAAGTCATTGCCGGCACCAAAGCCGTTCGAACATACTATCCTCAGTCCGATGTCATCATCGAACTGGGTGGTGAAGATGCCAAAATCACCTACCTTACCGGCGGCAATGAGCACCGTATGAACGGCAACTGCGCCGGCGGGACGGGGGCTTTCATCGATCAGATGGCAACCCTCCTCGACACTGAAGCCAGCGGCTTGAATGAACTGGCCAAGAAGTCCGATACAATCTATCCCATTGCAGCCCGCTGCGGCGTCTTTGCCAAGACCGATATCCAAGCCCTCTTAAATGAAGGCGCCAGCAAAGAAAATGTCGCGGCTTCGGTCTTTCAGTCCATCGTTTTCCAGACCATCACCGGCCTTGCCTGCGGCCGTCCCATCAAGGGCACGGTCTGCTTCCTCGGTGGTCCCTTGACCTACTTGTCGCAGCTTCGCGAACAATTCGCCAAGACATTGCACTTGACACCGGATAAGGTCATTGCCCCAGAAAACGCCCAAGTCTACGTCGCCATCGGTGCCGCCCTGGGGAGTATGGATACCAAGCCGGTCTCCTTCATGAATCTCATGGGGCAGCTTAAGAACGTCGATGAATCGACACTGGCCAAGTCAGACCGGGTCGCCCCCCTCTTTGACAGCCAAGCTGAACTCGACGAATTCCAAGAACGCCATCGTCAGCATACCGTTCCTCACGGCGATATGGACAGCTACAGCGGCCCCTGCTATCTCGGCATCGACGCCGGTTCGACCACCATCAAAGCCGTCGTCTTGAGCGAAGACATGAAAATCCTCTATTCTCACTATCAGAATAATGAAGGAAGTCCTTTGGCAGCTGCTAAAAAGATTGTCGCCGACGTCTACTCCCGCCTTCCGAAGGGCGCCTTCATCGCCAAGGCCGGCATTACCGGCTACGGCGAAGCCTTGCTCAAAGAAGCGCTGCACCTCGATCTTGGCGAAGTCGAAACGATTGCCCACTATCAGGCCGCATCCCATTTCTGCCCGGACGTCGATTTTCTCCTCGACATCGGCGGACAGGATATGAAGTGCAGCCGCATCAAAGACGGCCACATCGAAGACATTCTGCTCAACGAAGCCTGCTCGTCGGGCTGCGGCTCCTTCCTCGACACCTTTGCCAAATCGCTGAAGATGTCCATTCAGGAATTTTCTCAGGCAGCCCTCCTGGCCAAGAGTCCCATCGACCTCGGTTCCCGCTGCACGGTATTCATGAATTCCAAAGTCAAACAAGCGCAAAAAGAAGGCGCTACCTTAGCCGATATTTCTGCCGGCCTGTCTTACTCGGTCATAAAAAATGCCCTTTATAAAGTTATCAAAGTCAAAGACCCTGCAAAACTTGGCAAGCACATCGTCGTCCAAGGCGGTACTTTTTATAACGACGCTGTCCTCCGGGCTTTTGAAAAGCTCCTGGGCCGCCAAGTCATCCGTCCGTCGATTTCAGGACTCATGGGTGCCTTCGGCATGGGAATCATCTGCCGCACAGCCTATCATCAGGACCACGTCGTATCGACCATCGTTGACGAAAAAGCCCTGCAGGAATTAAACATCACGACATCGATCCGCCACTGCGGCCTCTGCACCAACAACTGCCTGCTCACGGTCAACACCTTCAACGACGGCCGTTCCTTCATTACGGGCAACCGCTGTGAACGAGGTGCTGCCGGCTCGACAGCGGCCCGCAAGAAGCCCCTGCCGAACATGTATAAGATAAAATACAACCTCCTCTTCGGCTATAAACCCCTTACCGACGCTCCCCGCGGCACGATCGGCATCCCCCGAGTCCTCAACATGTATGAAGACTATCCCTTCTGGTTTACTTTCTTCACCAAACTCGGCTATTCCGTCGTCTTATCCGATCCTTCTTCCAAAGGGCTCTTTGAAAAAGCCATGGATACGATTCCATCCGATTCGGCCTGCTACCCGGCCAAGCTCGTCCACGGCCACATCGAAAACCTCCTTCAAAAAGGGGTCGACCGAATCTTCTATCCCTGCATCCAAAACGGTCCTCAAGAAGGAAGCAAGGACAACACCTTCAACTGCCCCATGGTCATGAGCTACCCGGAAGTCATCCGCAACAACATGGGCGAACGGCTGGCCGAAACGAATACGCCTTACCTCTGCCCCTTCCTGCCCTTACACGACAAGAAGCGCATTGCCAAGCGCCTCATTGAAGAATTGAAGGCTTGGAATCTCCCGGACCGCGAAATCAAGCAAGCCGCTATGGCTGCCTGGGAGGAAGAAGAAGCTTATAAACAGAAGATTTACAGCCTGACCCAAAAGATTTTAGATGACCTCAAAAAGAACGACCAGCGGGCCATCGTTCTTTGCGGTCGCCCGTACCACGTCGACCCGGAAATCAACCACGGCATACCGGAACTGATCAACAGCCTGGGCCTGGCCGTCCTTACAGAAGACGGCGTCGCCTCCTTGTCGACCTTTGACGGCAATCTCCGCGTCGTCGACCAGTGGTCGTACCACTCCCGCCTCTATCGGGCAGCCCAGTACGTTACCCAGCATCCGAACCTCGAACTGGTAGAGCTCAATTCCTTCGGCTGCGGCCTCGACGCCATCGTCGCCGACCAGGTACAGGATATCCTGACCCACGGCCACAAGATCCACACCCTGCTGAAAATCGACGAAGGCTCGAACCTCGGTGCCATCCGCATCCGCCTGCGCTCCTTGCTGTTCGTCATGAATCATCGGCCGAAAGAAGATTACACCCTCGAACCGTATTCCTATGAAAAGACGATCTTCACCAAAGAAGACGCCAAAAAGAACGTCATCCTGGCCCCGTCTATGACACCGATCCATTTTCCCATGCTCATGTCAGCCTTCGAACACGAAGGCTATCACGTCGAACTCCTGCCCCACCAGAACCAGGAAGCCATCGATACCGGTCTGGCCTATATCCACAATGACGCTTGCTATCCGGCTATCATGAGTTTAGGCCAAATCCTCACGGCCTTAAAGTCGGGAAAATACGATTTAAACCATACGACGGTCATGATTTCCCAGACCGGCGGCTGCTGCAGGGCCACCAATTACATCGGCATGATTCGAAAAGCTTTGAACGATGCCAATATGTCCCAGGTTGCCATTTTATCCCTCAATATGAAGGGCATGAACAAGCAGCCCGGTTTCCAGCCGGGGCTCGGCTTCTGGCACCGCCTCATCATGGGTATGATTTACGGCGACGCCCTGCAGCAAGTCTTGTACCGCACGCGGCCTTATGAAAAGGTCAAGGGTACGGCCGAAGCCTTGTTCCATAAGTGGCAGGAAAAATGCACACAGCAGCTCAAGAAAGCCGACTTTAAATCCTTCAAGCGCAACCTTCGCGACCTCATCAATGAATTCGACAATATCGAAATGAGTGACGAAAAGAAGCCGCGCATTGGCTTAGTCGGCGAAATCTACGTCAAGTTCCACCCCATTGCCAACAACCACATCGTCCGCATGATTGAAGAAGAAGGCGGTGAAATCATCGTCTCCGGCCTGGCCGACTTCTTCCTCTACGGTCTGCTCGACGACCAGTTCCGCCATAAGTACCTTTCCGGAAGCTGGAAAGACGCCTTATTCAGCAAGACCGGCGTCCGCCTCCTCGAATGGTACCGCAAACCATACGAACAGGCCGTTGCCAAGAGCCGCCACTTCGATCCCATTACGTCGATTTATGACATTGCCGACGAAGCCAAGAAATTCTTGTCCCTCGGCCATGAAGCCGGTGAAGGCTGGTTCCTCACGGGGGATATGATCGACCTCATCCATCGCGGGGCCAAGAACATCGTCTGCCTCCAGCCCTGGGCCTGCCTGCCCAACCACGTCACGGGAAAGGGCATGATCAAGACCTTGAAAGCGGCCTTCCCTGAAACGAATATCGTCGCCATCGACTACGACCCCAGTGCCAGCTCGGTCAACCAGACGAACCGTCTGAAGTTAATGCTGACCACGACTTTTGAAGGCATCCGGGAAACAGTCCAGGAAGACACCAAACCGGTCCTTCCCTTCATGAGCGGCGTCCGCATCAACAGTTCCCTTGAAAAATAAATAACGCCATCACAAAAAACGCCATTCCATGATACACCGTCATGGAATGGCGTTTCGTTGTCTTTCAGAATATATAACTCAGACCGTCTTATGTTTCATAGCCTGATAGAGTTTTTCAGCCGTAATGGGAAGGTCGCGGACCCATACGCCGGTTGCATTATAAACGGCGTGAGCAATGGCCGGGGACGGCGAGTCGATGACCAGTTCACCGATGGACTTAGCGCCGAAAGGACCGTTCGGTTCATAGCTCGGTTCAAATTCGACGTTGACGGGACCGACGTCGAGACGCGTCGGCAGGCGATACTGCATGAAAGAATTATTCTGCAGCCGTCCCGTCGGCGTATACTGAACGTTTTCCGTAAGAGCCATGCCGATAGCCTGGACGATGCCTCCTTCGGCCTGGACGCGGGCCAGGCTGGGGTTGATGACCGTACCGCAGTCAATGACGGCATCGTATTTCAAGAGAGTGATGTTCCCCGTTTCGGGATCGACATCGATCGTCGCAGCACCGGCCATATACGGCGGCGGACTGGTCGGCGAATAGCACGATTCCGTCGCCTCGAGGGCAATGCCGTTCATGAACATGGCCCCGTTGCCGAGATCGCGGACGGTAATCGACTTACCGGTCTGAAGGCAGGTAATGGCCTTGCCGTCAAATTCCAGGTCATCCAAATCCGTATCGGACAGCCCCAATTTAATGGCCGCTAATTCTTTCATCCGATGAATCAAGCTTTCACAGGTCTTGACGACGGCATTGCCTGTCAGATACGTCGTAGACGAGGCATAAGAGCCGCTGTCATAGGGAGACGTATCGGTATCGACGCCGTCAGTGACGATGTCGTCGACAGAACACATGAGGCATTCGGCAGCAATCTGGGCGAGGATGGTATCACAACCGGTTCCCATATCGGTAGCCCCAACGTGGAGCGTATAGAAGCCGTCATCATTGACTTTGATCGTAACCGAGGCCACGTCGACGTTGGAGACACTGGAACCTTGCATAGCGATAGCCAAACCGACGGATTGGATATGACCGTTGGGCAGGACTTTTCGCGGCGACGCATCGTCCCAACCGGACATGGAAACGACGCGTTCCAGACATTTATCGAGGGTACAGCTGAGGGCCGTTTCATTAAAATAGGCCGGCAGGACCTGATTTTGGCGGACCATATTCTTAAACCGCAGTTCCACCGGACTCATATGAAGGGCTTCGGCCAATTCGTTGACGGCTGTCTCCAGCGCAAAGAGGCCTTGTGTCGCCCCATAGCCGCGGTAAGCCCCGGCAGCGATGGTATTGGTATAGACACAGGTATAGCTGAATTGAAAGGCTTCAGCGGCATTATACAAAGGAATCGACTTGTGTCCCGATAAAGTAACCGTCGTCGGCGTATGTTCACCATACGCGCCGGCGTTCCATAAAGAATCGAGGAGAATGCCCCGGATATGGCCGTCTTTCGACGCTCCGAGAACGACGCGGATCTGCGATTCATGACGCGGCGTCGATACGGTCAGCGATTCTTCCCGACTGTAGACCATATAGGCCGGTTTGCCTGTCAGCCAGGCAATGAAAGCCGGATAGACTTCCATGACGACGGTCTGTTTCGAACCGAAGCCTCCGCCGATACGCGGTTTGATGACCCGAACCTTGGATTTGGGGATTTCAAGGGCATGGGAAACGACGCGGCGCACATGGAAAGGTACCTGCGTCGAGCTGACGATGGTCAGCCGTCCGAATGCGTCTTTATAAGCATAGGCTCGGAAGGTTTCCATGGCTGCCTGCTGATTCTGACGAGTGTGATACGTCCGGTCGATGACGACGTCTGACGAAGCCAGGACGGCATCGATATCGCCGTGACGGTCGCAGGCTTTAGCGACGAGGTTGCGCTGGTTGTCGCCGCCGACGTCGACTAACGGCTTCCAATCGTCTTCGGGGTGGACGACGATATCATTGTCCAAGGCCTTCGTAAAGTCGAGGAGCGGTTCCTGGACTTCATATTCGACGCGGATGGCCCGCAGCGCCTTATCGACTGCCGCTTGATTCGTCCCTGCCACGAGGGCTACGGCATCGCCGACAAAACGGATCTGTTTATCCAAAATAAGCCGGTCGTAAGGACTCGGTTCCGGATAGGTCTGGCCGGCAATGGTAAATCGCGACTTAGGTACGTCATCGGCCGTTACGATACAAACGATGCCCGGAATTTTCTCAGCAGCACTCTTATTGACCTTTTTAACGATGGCTCTGGCATGGGGGCTCCGCAGCACCTTTACGATGAGGCAGTCTTTGGGCATGATGTCTTCCGTATAGACAGGCTGCCCCGTAACCAAGGCTTGGGAATCCTTCTTGGCTACGACCTTATTGATCGATTTAAATTCCATCATGACCGGACCTCCTTCCCCTTGGCCTTAAAATACTCTTTAATAGCCCTCATATGACTCATATATCCCGTACAGCGGCAGAGGTTACCCGATAAAAATTCCTTGATTTCGTCTTCCGTCGGCGAATCGAAGCGGCGAGCCATGGCCAGGACGTTCATGACGAAGCCCGGGTTGCAGAAGCCGCACTGGTCGGCACCTTGAAGTCCCATATAGTAGGCAAATTCCTTGGCTTCCTCTTGGAGGCCTTCAAGGGTCGTAACTTGACAGCCATCGATGCGGACAGCTAGTACGGCGCAGGACAAGACCGGCACATCATTGACCCAAACGGTACAGAGGCCGCAGTTTGTCGTTTCACAGCCGCATTTTACACTATAACATCCCCGGCTGCGGAGAAAATCATAAAGCATCATCCCCGGCTCGATATCGGCCGAGGATTTTTTTCCATTAAGCCAATAGGTAATCATCATCAGACATCATCTCCCATCGTTTGAGCCAACAGGCGCCGGCATAAGACGACAGCCATATCATGGCGATATTCGGAAGAACCGCGTTGGTTAGTTTCATACGTCACTTTTTCGGCAAATTCCCGACCGGCCTTTTCACAGCCAAGGGCCTTAACCGTATCCACAGGGAGTGTCATGACCTCGGCTCGTCCCGGACGGGCACCGATGGAACAGCGCACCTCTTTTCCGTCGACGTGAACAGCGGCAGCGATGATGGGAAAATCCGTCGCATTGAGGCGAAGAGACGCATAGGCCGTCTGGCCGCTCTTTTTCGGAACGATGATATGGCTTACGATATCCTTCCCGGGCCCGGTCTTTCCAAAATCAGACAGCGGAACGCGTCCGCCCTTATACAATTCAACGTCGGCATCAAGCGCCAAGAGCAGGGTCCAAATATCGGAAAAGCCGAAGCGGCCGCTGATACTGCCGCCAATGGTCGCCAAGTTGCGGAACTGAGTCCCTACGATATGGCGTGTCGCTTCTTTTACAGCTCCATGGGTATAGGTCAACAGTCCTTCATGACTGCCAAAGGCTCCGAGAGTGACCATGGCTCCGATTTTAAAAGAGTCATCCTGTTCTTCTATCGCATCGAGGCCAAGACCTGACAAGTCGATGGCCTGAGCAATGCGCCGTTGGGGCGACAGGCGGAGCCAGCAGCATCCGCCGAGGACAACGGCCCCGCGGCCTTGATTCAATTCCCACGCTTCTTCGAGGGACGCCGCCTTCGTATACTGCACAATATTCATAAAAAGACCTCCTTAATCGGGGAGAAATTAACAAAACCCTTATAAGCGAAACAGTCGCTCCGTATTGGCCTTTGCCTGAACCGTCAAGGCTTCGACAGAAACATCCATATACTTAGCCAAGGTGCTGGCAACATAGGTAATATTATTGGGAACATTCGTCCGTGGCAAGTGAAACCCGCGAGGCGTCAGATAAGGCGCATCCGTCTCGAGAAGTACCCTATCCAGGGGCAAAATGGACACGGCCTCGCGCAGTGCATCGGCTCGCCGTTCATCACAGATCCAGCCGGTAATGCCGATATAAAAGCCCATATCGAGCATACGGGCCAGTGTTTCTTTATCACCGGTATAGCAGTGGACAACGGACTTCGGACAGACCCCTTCATGGCCTTTAAAACAGGCTAAAAAATCGTCTCCGGCATCGCGTTCATGAAGAAACATCGGTTTATCCAGTTCTTCTGCCAGGGCAATCAGTTTCTTAAAAAAGTAGAGCTGGTTTTCTTTTTTAGAGAACATGCGGTCATAGTCGAGACCGGTTTCACCGACAGCGACGATTTTCGGATTGGTCGTGACGATGCGCCGGATTTCCTCGACATCGGCCTCCGTCGCGGCATCGGCCACATGAGGATGAATGCCGGCCGTACCAAATACCTGATGAGTTCGGACAAAGTCATCGACCAGTCTGTTTTCCCGATCTTCGGAGCCGGTCAGGATACAGTAGATACCGTCGGCTTCAGCATCGGCAATGATTTTCTCCGGATCCGGAAAAGACCTCGTAAATAAATTAAGCCCAATATCGTAATAGGTTATATCCATTCCAATACACCTCGTAATAATTTGTCATCTTTATTGTACCAGAAAACAGTCGCCTTGCGTAGCCTCTGGGACCGCTCCATAATGGACAAAAAAAGAGCACTCAGGAAAAATCCTAAGTGCTCTTTATCCAGTAATCTGGCGGAGTGAGAGAGATTCGAACTCTCGCAGGCCTTGCGACCTCTAACGATTTAGCAAACCGTCCTCTTCAGCCTCTTGAGTATCACTCCATGCGTCAACTGACTATATTAGTTTACTACAACCAGGAGTGATTGTCAAGGCTATGTTTTATGAAAAGCTATTTTTCTAAAATACGTTCTACCGATTCTACTTTAGCATCCATCATGTTCGTATAACCCGGGCGGATATCGGCTTTCAAGATGACCTCTGTCCGAATTCCCTGATCCGTCAAATACTGCGTCGCCTTTTTGACGACAGCCATGACGTCATCCCATTCGCCTTCAATTTCGGTAAACATCGAGTTTGTCCGATTTGAAAGTCCTGACGCACGAATGATTTTAACGATTTCAGCGACATACGGTGCAAATTCATCACCGGTACCACACGGTGCAATGCAAAGGGCAACTAATGTATTCATATTTTATACCTCCTCAATCGTAAAAGGATTTTGTGCAATATCTTCAGGTGTCGCAACATAGAGCTCATCGATAAAGGCAGCTTGGAAAGAGCCGGTACCCTTTACGTAGGCAGCCGCCCGTTTACCGGCCAGATTGTAAATGGCAGCACCGGTAATGGCTGCTATAAAAGGACTGGCCACTGCCGCATAGACGGCCATGACGCCGCCAAGAGAGCAACCCGTGCCCGTAATAGAAGGCATCATATCCGAACCGCCTTTTGAAAGGACGACCTGACGGCCATCGGTGATTAAATCAGCTTCACCGGAAACGGCAACGGCACCGCCCGTCCATTTTGCCAAGGCCACAGCAGCTGATTTTGCCTCGTAAACGGCATCTGTCGAATCGACGCCGCGTACGTCCGACGTATGCGAACCGCCTTCTAAGCCCCATAAACCGGCTAAAGCGATGATTTCTGAAGCATTGCCGCGAATAATCGACGGCTTATACGGCTTAAATTTCAGCAGTAAGTCCGTACGCATCTTCCCCATACCGATAGCCACGGGATCAAGAACCCAGGGCTTTCCGTCATCATGAAGGGATGCTGCCGTCAGCGGCAGTGTATCTTCATATATGGGGAATAAAGTGCCTACGTTGATGTACATCGCCGCCCCAATCTTCGCCATGGCAGCGCCTTCGTCCGGTAAGTAGACCATGGCGGCTGAGCCGCCGACAGCGAGCTGAGCATTGGCAACGAAGTTGATCGTCACCGTGTTGGTAATGGACGGAGTCAACGGGTTCGACGCTTTAGCCAATTGGGCCGCTTTGGCGACGGCCGCAGATATTTCAGATTGAGTCATGTTATTACCACCTTTGTGATTTGCTATGTCTATTATAGCTTTTATAGGCAGTAAAGTGAAGGCATTCAAAGAAGAACCCGTAAGGCTGAAATCACACCGTAAACCAGAAATTTTAGCGCTTGAAGGGGATAGTTAGAGAGTATTTATTTTTGAACGGTTCAAAAAATTCTTAGCCATAGTAAGTTAATTCGACGAAAGATTGGCGGTATAAAGAGAAGAGGCATAGGTTGAAGGGCTTCTTTCGGGACGTTTTCGACATCCGTCTGATACTACTTGATAATGTTGAATACTTGGGACTAGTGGCCTCCGGCTTCCTGTCAGGGAAAACCCGATAGATCTGGTTACGACAGTCTCGTCGCTTCCGGCATCCGTCTGATAATGCTCGATATGTCTGAGGGCTTCTGACTAGTAGCCTTCTGTCTTCCTGTTAGGGAAAATCCTAATTGAACTGAAAGCGGCAGTCCTGTCGCCCTTGGCATCCGTCTTAAGAACTGCCTCATAGGCAAGATTTCATCAGCCTTGTCGCCTGCGGCATCCATTCTGGGATTTATCTGCTACGAGACTCCCCCACCCACTCCGAAGTCAAGCTTCGGAGTAAGCGACTCACAAAGGTTTATGCGTCCCTTCGGTCCTTTAAACCTTGTTCGCTGCTTAAAAAAAGAAGCACTTCATTATCGAAGTGCTTCTCTCTCTATTAATCAGCGGCTTCCTATCCTCCCAGGGGGCCTCCCCCCAAGTACTTTCGGCGTTTGCGGCCTTAACTGCTGTGTTCGGCATGGGAACAGGTGGATCCCCGCAGCTATCGCCACTGAATTTATG
>NZ_JAXIXE010000024.1:0-11960 GCF_036305205.1 Megasphaera massiliensis | reverse complement strand
TTACGGGGATTTTGGTACGCTGACTTCGATCTTGTCACCATCTCGATTTTGATACGTGACGATGTTTCAGTCCCCTTACGGGGATTTTGGTACGCTGACTCTGTCCCTCAGTACCCGCTCCCTGACTGGGCTCACAGGCGATTTTTTCAAACCTAAGGCTTTTTTGGCCTTTTTCAGGTACCCGGGTGAAAAATAAAAATCAGGCAGTGTCGTCTATCCGCTTCGTTACGCCATTTGTAGGCATTTTGGAAATTTTCAAACCTACGGGGTTTTTGACCCTAAAATAGGTTTTCCAAAGGTCAGACAAAATCAGTATTACCTTGACTTATCTCAAGTATACTTTTTTCGCTGCACCTTGTCAAACCACTGCACCGCAACGAAGGGCCAAACAGAACAAATCCCCAAGAAAAGCCATCACAGCCCACCTTGGGGATTCAAGTTCTTACCCAAAGCAAAGAAAATTGTACCGGCCATTACAAAAGTGTTCCGTCTCCTACGGGGATGGGTGTCTTAACGGTCATAATCAACCAGCAAAAGTATGTTGGCTTTAAAGTGTTTCAGTCCCCGTTCGGAGAGATACTGTATTCGGCCCTTTCTTACATCAATCGTCCCCACAAATGTCGCGCAGCCTGAATCACTTGTCGCTCAGACGGCGCCGTCGTCATGGCCGATTAGTAAAGATTATCAGCATGAAATAATTTCTTTGCAGCGATGGCAAACAGCGGAACATCGTCGTACTGCATATCGGGATCATTGTGCACGCGCGGCGCTATATTGGCTTCCGCATCCACTTCCATGCCAAGACTTTTCAGATACTTTATATCCCAGTCCGGGCGACGATGATTACTGATGCGGACAGCGTCTTTGATGTTGTTGCAGGTGTCGATGAGTTCTTGATTGATATTGGCATGGACATGTTCTTGATTGTCTTTTTTTGAAAAGGTTTCCTGCCCGTAATCGGAGTCAAAGTTCAACAGCAAGCCCTGTGGCTTCAACACGCGATGCCATTCCCGATAGGCCGCCATCGCATCGGGCAGGGTCCAGGTGAGATTTCGGCTGATGACGACATCGAAGGACTCCGATTCGAAATCAAGCTCTTGAGCATTCATCTTCTGAAACTTGGCTGCCACGCCATAGGCCAGAGCATTGATCTTCGCCTCATGAAGCATGGCCCCCGACATATCGATACCCGTCACGGCGTGTCCCATTTTCCCTAATAAGATGGCAAAGAAGCCGGCACCGGTTCCGATATCCAGAATCCGAAGGTTCTGTCCCTGAGGAAGTTTTTCCTTAAGCAGCCGGCTCCAAGCTTCCGCACTGGGGCCTTTCAGTTCTTTTCGTCTCGTCTTGCTGAAATCATCGCTGCGCGAGTCCCAATAGGCCTCGATTTCGCGATTCAGCTCACCATACGTATCGATGTCTTCATTATATTTCATATTATTTGTCGCCATATTAATCGCTCTCCTACGCCCTCCTGCCGCAAACTCCGAAATCCTTCGTCGGTAGGGCTTTAAAAATTTTCCATTCATATCATTCACTGTTATTAGTTTATCGAATATAATAAAAATTTATAAGCCCCCTATGGGGATAATAAAGAATGTTTTTAGCATTTCTCGGGAAAATGCCGATACTAAAAGAAATTTTCAAAAAACCGTCATTAACAAATCAATTTGCCATTCTTTAGTCATCAAATCTTTGAATGTAAGGCTTAATCTGCAATTATCATCGTCCAATATCCCCCAATAGGGCTTATATGTATACATTTTTTAAGGTATTATTAAAGTTATGAAGAAAACGAAGAAAGGATGAGACATGTTGAATTATACACTGCAGCGTTTCCTACAGTTGATTCCCATTCTGTTTGGGATCACCTTCCTGTCCTTCCTGCTGATGTATATGGCAGGCAGTGATGCCGTAACGGAAATGTATACCAACCGCGGCGTAGAGGTGGCCCAAGAAATCATCGATGCCAGAAAAGCCGAGCTGGGATTGAATCTGCCCTTCTTCCGGCAGTATGCGTCCTGGCTTCAGGCGATGCTGCACGGAAATATGGGTATGAGCTATGTGACGGGCGAGCCCGTGCTGGAATCCTTTCTGCGAAAGCTGCCGGCGACGATATTGCTGACGACACTATCGATATTGCTGACGGTAGTGATTTCCCTGCCCTTAGGCATTTTGGCAGCGGTCCGTCACAATAAAGCGGAAGATTTGATCCTGCGCTTTTTCAGCTTTATCGGCAATGCCATGCCGAATTTCTTTGTGGCCATGCTGTTGATGCAGTTGCTAGGCATCCAATTGAACCTCTTGCCGGTCATCTCCGGCGGCACGGATTGGCAGAGCACCATCATGCCGACGATGACCCTGGCCATTGCCATGTCGGCGAAGTATTTGCGGCAGGTCCGTTCTACCGTACTGGAAGAGCTCAATAAGGATTATGTGTTGGGGGCCAAGGCCCGTGGGGTCAGCCGTAAGGTTATTCTTTGGAAGAATGTCATGAAGTCCGCCATGCTGACCATTATGACCCTGTTAACCTTGTCGATCGGCAGCCTTTTGGGCGGTACGGCCATTATCGAAAGCATCTTCATGTGGGATGGCGTCGGCAAGCTGGCCGTAGATGCCATCAATATGCGTGACTATCCGTTGATTCAGGCTTATGTCATGTGGATGGCGATCATCTATGTCGTGGTCAATCTGATAGCCGATCTGCTGTATCATCATCTGGATCCGCGTATCCGGCTGGGGGTGAGCCGCAAGTGAACGACGTTACGGTACGAATTCAAACCGTGAAAAAGGACCGACTCAAATATAAACTAATCGCCTTCTCGATCTTGGCTTTATTACTGATTGCCGCAGCCTTTTTCAGCGAATCCCTGTGTCCGTATGACCCGTATGAACAGAATCTGGCCATTGCCAAGGCAGCGCCCTCTGCCGAACATCTGCTGGGTACCGACCGTTTCGGCCGCGATATGCTCTCAAGGATCATTGCCGGCAGCTATACGAGTATTTTTTCTACCCTCCTGTTGGTCGGTTTTATTACCGTGTTTGGCAGTCTCATCGGCATTGTCTGTGCCTGGTCGGGAAAATGGATTGATACACTGCTCATGCGCCTGGCCGATATGTTTCTGGCCTTCCCCGGCCTGGTCTTTGCCTTAGCCGTTGCTGCTGTATTAGGCGGCGGTGTCCATAACGCCATCTTAGCCCTGGCGGCCATCAGCTGGCCCAAATATGCCCGTCTGGCCCGCAGTCAGGCCTTAGCCCAGCAGTCGGCAACCTATATGCAGGCCGCTAAAATGGCAGGAAACAGTACATTTCAAATGATTTACAAGCATGTCATTCCCAATATTTCAGGTCCCATCTTGGTCACGGCCATGCTCGATATCGGCACGATGATGATGGAATTAGCCGGGCTTTCTTTTCTGGGACTGGGCGCAAAGCCACCGATTCCCGAGTGGGGCAGCATGATGAGTGATACCCGTAATCTCTTGGCGACTCATCCTTGGGTAACCCTGTCTCCCGGCGTGGCTATCTTTGTGTCGGTTATGGTTTTCAATCTCCTTGGGGATACGGTCCGTGACTGGCTGGACCCAAAGAATCGGAGGTAAGGATGAGCGGCATCATACGATATGATCAGGTAGATATCAGTTATAACGGAAGGCGGGTCGTCCAAGATGTCAGCTTTGACCTTCAAGCCGGAGAAATCCTCGGCATTGCCGGCGAAAGCGGCAGTGGAAAGTCAACGTTATTGAAGGCTGCTATGGGCCTGTTAGGCAGAGACGGCCTCGTCACCCGCGGCGATATTTGGTATCAGGACAAGAATCTGCCGGACCTTTCGGAAAGGGACATGCAGGTCCTCTGCGGACCGGAGATCGCCATGATTTTTCAGACTGCCGGGACTTCCTTTATCCCCATTCGAACGATACGGGCGCAAATCCGAGAAATGATGGCAGCTCACGGCTATACGGATAAAAAGGCCGTAGAAACGCAGGCCCCAGACCTGCTGACAAAATTAGGCTTTACGGACCCCCGGCGTATTTTAGACAGCTATCCCTTTGAACTCTCCGGCGGCATGCAGCAGCGTGTGGGCGTGGCGGCGGCCATGCTCCTGAAACCGAAAGTCCTTTTGGCCGATGAGCCCACTTCGGCCTTAGATGTTACGGTACAAAAACAGGTCATCGAGGAAATGCTGCTGGCGAGGAAACTGTTTGGCACCGCCATTCTGCTCGTTACCCACAATATCGGCGTCATTAAGGCCATGGCGGACACGATGCTGATTATGAAGGATGGCCAGATGGTGGAATACGGAGACGTACAGGAAATCTTACAACATCCCCGGACAAGTTATACGAAAAAACTGCTGGCCGCCGTGCCGAAGTTAAGGAGGTAAATGATGGAAGAACTGTTACGCGTAGAGCACCTCCGCAAAATTTTTACCGCTGCCGATGGGAATGATTTTCCGGCCGT
This sequence comes from Megasphaera massiliensis, assembly GCF_036305205.1. NCBI lineage: Bacteria > Bacillati > Bacillota > Negativicutes > Veillonellales > Veillonellaceae > Megasphaera > Megasphaera massiliensis. Next base: position 7,499 of record NZ_JAXIXE010000024.1, on the reverse strand, counting down.
CGATGATGTGACCTTTTCCGTCGGCGAAGGAGAAAAGGTGGCCATCATCGGTGAAAGCGGCAGCGGCAAGACAACGGTGGCGAAGATGGTGACACGGCTGCTCGATGCGACCTCCGGAAGCATCATCCTGGAGGGCCAAGATATTACGAAAGCTTCCGGCAGAAAACTGCGGCAGGCCTACGGGAAAATGCAGATGGTCTTTCAGATGCCCGTGGAAAGCTTCGATCCTCGCCGGACATTGGGAGATGGCATCACCGAAGGCCTGCGCAATCACGGCCGGTCCAAAAAAGACGCCGCAGCAGAATGTCAGCGCCTCTTGGAACGCTGCGGCCTCGAGTCAGCCTTTGCCGACCGGTATCCTCATGAGGTCAGCGGCGGTCAATGCCAGAGAGCGGCCATCGCCCGGGCCCTGGCCATTCAGCCTAAGCTGTTGATTCTCGATGAAGCCACGTCGGCCCTGGATGTAACCGTACAGGCCGACATCCTGTCCCTCCTCGATGAACTGCAGAAGGAATTGAAGATGTCTTATCTCTTCATTTCTCATGATATCGCCCTGGTTCAAGACTTCTGCGACCGGGTCATCGTCATGCACGACGGAAATATCATAGAAACGGGAACGACGGAGGAGGTAATTCGCCATCCGCAGCAGGACTATACGAAGAAGCTCATAGACAGCGTACTATAAGGAGGAAATGCAATGAAATGGAAGAAACTGGCAGCCCTGATGATCGGTGCCCTGCTGTGCGTCGGTGCCATTACCGGCTGCGGCAATGATTCGGCCGGAGGTGGCAGCGGAAATAAGGTACTGACAATTGGCGACACGACCTTCAACAGCTCCAATGAAGAACCCGACGTCAACCCCCACAACGCCTACGCCGGCTGGGCCTGTATCCGCTACGGCATCGGGGAGACCCTGGTCAAGTACTCCGATGACATGGAGCTCCAGCCTTGGTTGGCGGTCAAGTGGGAAAACACCGATCCCTTGACGTGGAAACTGACCCTTCGTGACAATGTCAAATTTTCCAGCGGCCGTGTAATGGATGCCGCTGCCGTCAAACAGTGTCTGGAACATCTGATTGCCAACAACAAACGAGCCCAACAGGACTTGAAGATTGCTTCTATTGAAGCAAAGGGGCAAGAACTCATCATCAGGACGACAGAACCGAAACCGGCCCTGCTCAATTATCTCGGCGATCCCTATGGCTGTATCATCGATGTCGACGCCGGGTTTGAAAATGGAATCGTAGCCGGTACGGGTCCGTATATCGCGACCGATTTAAAGACCGACGACCATCTGACCCTCAAGAAAAATGACACCTATTGGGGCGGCACGCCGAAGCTGGATAAGATTACGATCCGCACCATTACCGACGGCAACACCCTGGCCAATGCCCTCCAGTCCGGTGAAGTGCAGGCGGCCTACGGCATGGCTTATGAAAGCTACCCCCTCTTCCAAAATGATCAGTACAATATCTCCCAGATTTCTACGTCCCGCTGTTTCTTCGGCAAGATGAATTTCGATCCCGATTCAGTCTGCGCCGATCCGGCTGTCCGCAAGGCCATTGCCATGGGGATCGACAAGAAAAGTTTCGTCGACAAATTGTTGGAAGGAAACGGATTCCCGGCGAACGGCGTATTCCCGGCAGGCTCTGCCTTTGGCGGCGATAAGGTAACGACCGAAACCTACGATCCGGAAGGGGCCAAGAAAGTGCTGGAACAAGCCGGCTGGTCAGACACCGATGGCGACGGAATCCGTGAGAAGAACGGCAAGAAACTGGTCGTAAAATGGCTGACCTATCCGAGTCGTCAAGAACTGCCGCTGTTGGCCGAATCGGCCCAATCCACCCTAAAAGATATCGGCATAGCCGTCGATATCAATAATACAGCCGATAACAACCAAGTCGTCAAAGATCCGAAGAAATGGGATGTCTATGCCATGGCCAACGTCCAAGCTCCTACGGGCGATCCGGAGTACTGGTTCACCGTATTTGCCGTAAGCAATGCCACCAAGAACCAGGGAAAATATCACAGCGCCAAGTTGGATGCCCTGGAAGAACAACTGAGCCAAGAATTCGACCCGGCCAAACGCGCTGCCCTGGCCGTCCGGATGCAGCAGACCGTCCTTGACGATAACGCCTTCGTCTTCTGTTCTTTCCTGAAGATGAGCATGATTTCCAAGAAAAACGTCAAGAACTATACCTCCCATGCCTGCGATTACTATCAGGTCACGGCCGATTTGGACGTCGAATAATTTCCGTACCCTTCCCCATAAATCAGGATAATGAAAAACTCTATCCAAAATAACAGCAGCCGTTTACGTCACAGTGCGTAAACGGCTGTTTCATGTTCAAGTTTTAGTTCAAGTACGGCTTCCGAACAACGATAGCCTTCGGGATATTTTGATAAGATCATCCCTGTTCATCAACACTTTTTGCTAGTATACTTCAAAAAAATACTTTAAAATAAAGTTTTTATAGTATAAAAGAAAAACTTTCCCACAAAAGGCTGACTACTGTCGGTTCACTTTGAGAACTTTCAATAAAAAAAGAACCCTCACAAATCGCTTCACGTTGCGATTTATGAGGGTTGCTATTATTTTATTCCCATTCAATGGTTGCAGGCGGTTTACTGGTAATATCGTAGACGATGCGGTTGATGTGGTCTACTTCGTTTACGATGCGGCTCGAGATTTTATCGAGGACGTCGTAAGGAATGCGGGCCCAATCAGCCGTCATGAAGTCTGTCGTCGTGACGCCGCGCAGGGCCAGTGTGTAGTCATAGGTTCTGAAGTCGCCCATGACGCCGACGGAGCGGTTATTGGTGAGGACGGCAAAGTACTGGTTGATGTCGCGCTGCATGCCGGCATTGGCGATTTCTTCGCGGAAGATGGCATCGGCATCGCGGAGGATATCCAGTTTGTCTTTGGTGATTTCACCCATGACGCGGATAGCCAGGCCCGGACCCGGGAAAGGCTGGCGCCATACGAGGTATTCGGGAAGGCCCAGTTCAGCCCCGAGTTCGCGGACTTCGTCTTTAAAGAGGTTGCGAAGGGGTTCGATGAGGCCTTTGAAATCGACGACAGCCGGAAGGCCGCCGACGTTGTGGTGGCTCTTGATGACGGCTGCATCGCCGGCACCGGATTCGATGACGTCGGGGTAAATCGTCCCCTGCGCCAGGAAGTCGACGGATCCGATTTTACGTCCTTCGTCTTCAAAGACGCGGATAAATTCTTCACCGATGATTTTCCGCTTCCGTTCGGGATCGCTGACGCCTTCCAGTTTAGAAAGGAAGCGATCCGACGCATCGACGCGGATGAAGTTCATGCCGCTGTCTTTAAAAGCGTTTTCGACTTCGTCGCCTTCGTTCTTGCGAAGGAGGCCGTGATCGACGAAGATGCAGGTCAGCTGACTGCCGACGGCCTTAGAAATGAGGGCCGCAGCCACCGAGCTGTCGACGCCGCCGGAGAGGGCCAGGACGACTTTGCCGTCGCCGACCGTTTCTTTAATGGAGGCAATGGCCGTCTTGGCGTAGTTGGCCATGGTCCACGAGCCGGTGCAGCCGCAGACTTCGAAGAGGAAATTATGGATCATTTCCTTGCCGTGTTCCGTGTGGAGCACTTCCGGATGATACTGCATGGCATAGAGTTTTTTCGCCGGATTCTGCATGGCAGCGACCGGGCAGTTCGCCGTATGGGCTACGACTTCAAAGCCTTCGGGAATGGAGGCGACGTAGTCCTGATGACTCATCCAAACGACTTCTTTTTCCTGAAGGCCTTTGAATAAGGGCGATGCCGTATTGACGTCGATTTCCGTCTTGCCGAATTCCCGCATGGTCGCATTCTGGACTTCACCGCCTAAGGTTTGGGCCATGAACTGCATGCCGTAGCAGAGGCCGAGAACAGGCGTGCCGAGCTGGAAGACTTCGGCTTCGATCTTCGGTGCATTTTCTTCATAGACACTGCCGGGGCCACCCGTAAAGATGACGCCTATGGGCTGAAGTTCTTTGATTTTTGCAACGGCTTTATGATAAGGGTATACCTCACAATATACGTGATTTTCGCGGACGCGCCGTGCGATGAGCTGGTTGTATTGACCCCCAAAATCGACGACGATAACGAGTTCTTTGGTATCCATTATGGCCTCCTCGTGAATGACTTTTTTAGCAGCACAGCTGCCTAAATGATAAGATCATATAATTATACCACAGGACAGCGTCCATGCCTAGCCACAAAGGAGGCGATTACTTCCATTCCCGATACAAATCCTTTAAGATGCAGGCCCGGGTAATCATGCCGACGACGCGATGGTTGTCGACGACGGGCAGGATTTTCAAGTGTTCAATGACCATGACGGCGGCGACCTGTTCGATATCGGCTTTAGGCGTGGCGATCATGACGTCTTTGGTCATCAGCTTCTTACAGGGCTGATCGAGGAGGTTTTTAAATTCCTTGACGTACTTACAAATGCGGTTGGTATACACTTTGGTGCCCATGAAAGGCAGGCGAGGAATATGCGGCTTCGAGCTGCGATACATGAGGTCGGCACTGGAAATGAGGCCGATGAGATGGCTGTTTTCGTCGACGACCGGTACGGCCAGGAGGCGATGTTTGATAAAAAGGCGAAATACGTCGCGAATGGGCGTATCCGGCGTGACCGATACGAATACCTTTTCCATGACGTCCCGAACGAGGACGGCCGGTTTTTCCGCTGCTGTTTCAACCGGTTCAACGGTTTCGACAGTTTCTTCTTCGACGGGCAATGAGTCTTTCTTCATGTCTTCCGTCATCTTCTTCTCCCCCTTTTAATCTTCGCCGTATTCACGGTACAATTCATCGAGAATATTGCCGCGCGTAACGATGCCGACAATGTGTTTTTCTTCAACAATAGGAATGACCTTCAAGTGTTCGGCTACCATGACGCCGGCAATCTGTTCGACATCAGCATCGGGTGCTGCAATGATGACGTCTTTGGTCATCATGTCGCGAGCCGTGCAGGCCAAAAGTTTCTTAAAGCCCTTGTCGTATTCGCTGATACCGTTGTAATAGATGCTGGCACCGAGCAAATTGACGTAATGCGGAACGTGGGGTTTTACCTTTTTGTACAGTAAATCGGCATCGGTTACGATCCCGACCAATTCTTCCTTGTCATTGATGATAGGAATGGCGGTGATGCGATTCTTTACAAACAGATTGACTAAGTCAAACACAGACGTTTCCGGGCTTGCCGTGATAAAAGCTTTTTCCATAATATCGGATGCAGTACGTTTTGCCATATAGTATCACTCCTTTAAAAGAAAACGGCACGTGTGTCGTCTTATATATCTATTATACTATAAATATTAGACATAAAGAGGTTGATTTCCTGCTATGAGGTGAAAAAATCTCTAAAGACCGTCCCTTCTCTTAAATAACTCCTTCTTCATGAAGGCGGGCAATCTCTTCCTCTGTCAGATGGACTATCTCTTTGAGGATATCGTCGGTATGCTGCCCCAAGGTCGGTGCCGGACGAAAGGCCCTATCCTCGCAGCCATGGATTTTGATGGGCGTCCCCGGCACGGAAATCGTCTCCCCAATGGCAGGATCGTCAATATCCCACAGCATATGGCGCCGTTTTATGACCGGGTTTTCGCACACCCCCTTGGTATCGGCAATGCGGCCAAAGGGGATTTCGGCATCGGAGAGCTTCGTTTCCAGTTCATCCAGCGTGTGCTGCCGGCTCCAGCCTTCAATAATCGGTTTCAATTCGTCCGGATAATGTTCGCAGCGCAGTTTATTATCGGCAAATCGCGGGTCATCGGCCAGCTCCAGTTTTCCCATAATCTGACACAAAGACCGCCAAAAGCGCTGGGTCCCGCAGACCAGGGCAAATTGCCCGTCGGCTGCTTTAAAAATATCACAGGGAGCCACGGACAGATTTCGGTTGCCTACGGCTTCTACAATATCTCCGTTCAGTTCGTAGGACAGGGCTCCCGTTTCTAAAATAGAGAAAATCGTATCCAGCATAGAAACATCGACACGCCGCCCCATGCCGGTCCGTTCCCGCTGGAATAAGGCCATGACGATAGCCAGGGACAAATAGGTCCCGGAATAGTTGTCGGCAATGGACGATCCTACTTTATACATATGGTCCTTTTCACCGGTCATGCTCATGAGCCCGCCCATAGCCTGGGCGATGAGATCATAACTGGGGAGTTCCGCTTCCGGACCTTCCAAACCAAAACCTGAAATCGAAGCGTAAATCAAGGACGGATTGATGTCTTTTAAGACCTCATAACCGAGACCCAATTTTTCCAGGGTACCGACGCGGAAGTTTTCACAAAGGACATCGACTTCTTTGATTAATTTTTTGAAAATCTCTTTGCCCTCTTCCGTTTTCAGATTGAGGGTCAGGCCAAACTTATTGCGGTTGATATAGGCATAATACCCGCTGGCGCCATTTTTAAAAGGGGCCCAGCCACGGGACTGATCCCCCTTTCCCGGCACTTCCAGCTTAATGACCTCAGCCCCCTGATCGGCCAGATGCATGGTACAAAAGGGTCCGCTGTAGGCATGGGTCATATCGAGGACACGGACACCGGTCAAGGGCTTTGTCTTTGCATCTACCGACTGTTCTTTATGTTGTTCCATACAGATTCCTCCTCTTGATGGCCCTTACTCAACCCGGCCATCGTATGAATCCCGTTATAGATTTAGCAGCAGCCTCGGATGCTATGAAAGGGGATTCTAATCGATTGACATACTCCCACGGCTAAAGCCGAGGGATTCTAGGATACGAGCGAAAACTGCGCATCTCGCGATGGTCTTACGTTCTCTCTCCTAACGGATGATGTCCCACCCGTATACAAATTTATGCTGTTAGTAGCCTCAGACCTTCTGACAAAATATTTCTAGCCGCATTGCGGTCTCGGTCGTGATGGATTCCGCAGGAAGGGCAAGTCCATTCAGAGACACGAATATTCTTAACTTCTTTGTTTTGGTAGCCACAGTCATGACAAATCTGACTGGACGGATAAAATGTATCTACCTTAATAATTTTCGTTCCTGTCTGACGGCTGACATATCTCAGGATATTCTCGAACGCAGCAAAGCCGTAGTCGTTGACTTTTTTCCCGTGACCTTGCTGCATAGCCTTCATGCTGAGACTTTCAAAACAGATAACCGCATACTTCTGACATAGCTCTTTCGCGAGTTTAAAGTGGAAATCTCTGCGCTGATTCGCTTGTTTTCGATAGAGTCGTGCTAATCCTTTACGATACTTCTTACGATTCTTCGAGCGGAGTTGACGGCGCGACAGATTTCGACAGGCCGTACGGATAGCCTTCTGGTTCTTCTGAAAGAAGGATGGCGCGGCAATATCATTTTCCTCATCCGGAGCAACGAGCATTTTATCTTTAAAGCAGAAATCAAACCCGACGCTTTTACCTGTTCGTAGTTTAACTTCTGTAATTTTTTGTTCACAGACGAAGTAGAGATAAATGTCTCCCAAAGTGTCCCGCTTAAC
>NZ_JAXIXE010000023.1:0-20711 GCF_036305205.1 Megasphaera massiliensis | reverse complement strand
GTCTGTTTCAATCCACGCACTTCATGGGTGCGTGGATTGAAACAGACAGTGGGTAAAAATGAAAAATGGGCTAGTAAGTCGCACCCTTCATGGGTGCGTGGATTGAAACGACCCACGACTTGACCAGCCGCTTACCAAGGATTGTCGCACCCTTCATGGGTGCGTGGATTGAAACGGAAGTCTATCATGGTTGTCGATGGCAAATCGATTGTCGCACCCTTCATGGGTGCGTGGATTGAAACAACGAGCAGATTTGTTTCAAAATTATAAATTTCAGTCGCACCCTTCATGGGTGCGTGGATTGAAACGCTCAGAATTAATCATGAGAGCAACAAAGTTAGCGTCGCACCCTCAGGGGTGCGTGGATTGAAACTCAATACAACAGCCAGGCGATGATGCCGGCCCAAAGTCGCACCCTCAGGGGTGCGTGGATTGAAACGATTTGATTGGTGGGGTTGGATGTGAAAAAATCGTCGCACTCTTTGGAGTGCGTGGATTGAAACGTCCGGGTCATCGTAATTTCATTGACTGGATCTTGTCGTACTCTTCGGAGTGCGTGGATTGAAAAAACTCGACTATATAGATGAAAATGTCTACCTGTTTGCATCGCACTCCTGATGAGTACATGTGTTAAGGCTTGCTTATGACAATGTTTTTCTGCCCTTTTTCAACTTTTCTTCTCATGAGGCCCTTCGTTGACAGTCTTCTATTTGTCATGCTATAGTAAAAACGATATAATATAATGAATAGGTCAGGTGTCTCAGACTTAATAGAGAAGCCGGTTCAATGCCGGCGCGGTCCCGCCGCTGTGAGGTGGAGCCAGGCTGCATGAATGTCACTGTACGTTTTGTATGGGAAGGCGCAGCTTTGGCCATGAAACCAAGCCAGAAGAACTGCCTGACGGATAATCACCGATAGACCTGCGAGCGATGGGAAGGAGATTGTACGGAGCATATTCGGGGACTGTCGTCTATACGACGGTCCTTTTATCTTTGCAGCCCTTATCTTGCAGGTCCTTACAGGAAAGGGGTTCATTCGTACCATGGAAGCGATGATCAATGGTTTTCAGTTGTTTCAGCAAGGCGGCCCGGTCATGTATCTGTTATTGGCCTGTTCGCTCTTTGCGGTGTATATTGGCATTGAGAGGGCCATGTTTTTTACCCAGATGGATGCCGGCAATGCTTTTGCCAATCGTTTTTATACCTATATGAAAGTCCATAAGACGGAAGCGGCGCGCTCCCTTGCAGCCGACAGTTCCGGCGGGCTGCCCCTCATGTTGACCGAAGTTTTTGACGGTCAGGGAGGGACTGAATGGAAAGCCTTTGTCGAAATGCAGTCGGGGATCTTCGTGTCCCGTCTTCGAAGTCACCTCTATTATTTGAGCGTCATCGTCACCTTGGCGCCCCTCTTGGGTCTTCTCGGGACGATTAGCGGCATGATCCGCGCCTTTAGTGTTTTTAACGTCCAGTCCGGACAGGCTATCGCCATTACGGGCGGTATCGGCGAAGCCCTTATTGCCACGGCGTTTGGCCTTTGCGTCGCTGTTTTGGCCTTGATCATTCATTCTTATTTTACCCAGCGCCTCGACCGGATCATTACCGATATGGAGCTGTGTTTTTCGGCGATGGAAACGATGGACCAGAAAGTAGGGCAGTGAGATGCGGCTACGTCAATTACGGGATTTTGAAAAGCCTTCCATCATGATCATTCCCATGATCGATATCATGTTTTTCCTCTTGGTCTTCTTCATGATGTCGTCCTTATCCATGGTGGACATGCACAGTTTAGGCGTCCAGTTGCCCGTGGCAGCCGAGGCAAAAGACGCGCCGTCATCCCAGTATGCCGTCACCTTGAAAAAAGACGGTACCCTGTGGCTTAACGGCAAGGCCGTCGATCGCGAGGCACTCATGGCTTCGGCCCGGGCTCGGCAAGGGGAAGACAAGGCTTTCAGCGTCATCCTCTATGCCGACCAAGACGTCGATTACGGCCGTGTCATGGCCGTGTTGGATGCCTTTAAGAATGTCGGTGTGAACCGCATCGGCCTCGTCGCCGACAGTGGGGCTCAGCCGTGAGGTGGGGGAAGAAGAAGGGGCGTATTGCTGCCGGATTTTCCGTCTCCCTCCACGCCGCCGTCTATGTCGGCCTGGCTGCCGGCGGTTTCTTTACGGTCCTTCAGCACTATTCGCGTCAGCCCAATGTAACCGACGTCATGATTTATAATGCCGGAGATATGGCCGGTGCCGGCGGGAACGATGCCGATGGGATGGACCCTGTCAGTCGTGACGGGGGCGGCGATTACGATGAACAAGAAGTCGTATCCTCGACGTCGGATAAGGCTCCGAACGAAGAAGGAACGCCAACTGCCGACGCGACGTCCCTGACGCCGGACGCCCTTACGTATGCCGCCGCCAACGATGAATCGCGACGGGGATCTTCCGACGAAAAAGGAAAGGCAGAAGCGCCGAGAATTTCCGGTCAGCCCGTTTCGTCTCCTGAGGGAAAAACGTCAGGACCTCGTCACCATCATGGTAAGACCGGGCCTTCGGGAAGGCGGGCGGCCGGTCACGGGACGAGGGATCCTTTGGCGCCGTCAGGAAATCTTCATGTTCCCCAGGGAATGGCTGACCTTCTTGATCGTGTCAAGGCCTTACTCCCTAGCAAGTTATCGGAAGCCCGTGAAGCTGCCCCTAAAGAGCCCTCCATACCTCCCGTTGAGGCCAATCAATCAAATACGACCATTATTACCGCCAAGGAGATGGACGAACACCGCGATACGTCGGTCCAGCAGGCCCTTCAGCGGGTCACGGGCGTTACCGTCAATGAGATGGTGCCGGGCATTTCGTCCTACGTCAAATTAAACGGCGACGACCGGGTCTTGATCCTCGTCGACGGTCAGAGTCTGGCCAATGCCCAGGGATCGGGCTACGGGCGGGGGAGTGTCGATTTGGCAAACCTCCCCGGTGTCGGTGCTATTGAGCGCATTGAAGTCACCAAGGGCAGCGGTTCCGTCCGCTACGGCAGCGGGGCCGTGGGCGGCGTCATCAATATCGTCACCAAAAAGGGCGACCGCAACGAGTCGTCTCTCGATGCCTACACCGGATCGTGGGGCATGCACGGCTACACCCTGACCAACAGCGGCCGTTCGGGCAAGACAAGCTGGCTCATCAGCGGCGACATGGAGCGGCGAAAGTATTACGCCTTTCCCGGCGGCCTCAATGCCGATAAATCCCGCGGCGACATTGCCAAAGAGTCCTTGTCCCTGCGCCTCGATCAGGACCTGACCGACGACACGTCGTTGACCTTTAAGGCTTACCATCAGGATTATCACGGCCACGGTTCGACCTTCCTTGCTTCTTATTCGTCGTCGCTGCCGAAAGCCCTTCAAAAAGAACGCCTTTCGGGATGGTACCTCAGTGCCAATAAGCCCATCGAACGGCTCATCAATAATTACAGCCTTACCTATAATTTTAAGAAAAATGAGGCTCAGCCCGGTTTCCTGCGCTACTTCAACGACTACCAGCGGACCTATTGGACCAACCACTATTTTACCCGTACTCAGGGCTTTGAATGGCAGAACAACTGGCACCTCGGCGCTCATCACGTCACGGCCGGCGCCGAATGGACGGAAGACATGGGCACCAATTACGAGGCCAATTACATCGACAAGAAACGCCACAACCTGGCCTTTTACGCCGAAGACGCCATGACTTTCGGGAAGTTGACGGTCACGCCGGGCCTGCGCCTCGATGACAACAGCACGTACGGTGTCCACCAGACGCCGCGGTTGGCCGTCAATTATAAGGCCAATGACGACTTCAACGTCTATGCGTCGTGGAGCCGCGTCTTTTCGCCGCCGCGCCTGAACGATCAGTTCTATGTGACGACGTCCCGCGGCAAGATTACGGCCATGGGCAATGAGGATTTGCAGCCCGAAACGGGGTACACTCAGACCCTGGGATTCCAGTATCGCATGGGGCCCAAGACCCTTCTCGAAGGCAGCGTCTTCCACAGCGATTTAGCGAACGTCATTCGCTGGAACCGGGCCGTCACGCCGCGGGAACCGGAAAACCTCAATGAAGAAGATAAACGGGGCTTTGAACTGTCCCTCAAGCAGACCATCAACGACAAGTGGGATTATGAATTGGGCTATTCCTACATCCACACCAAAGTCGATACGGGAGACGGCTTAGGCTTTGATGAAACGTACAATCAGCCTAACGGCTACCGCGCCGGTCTCCATTACCATCAGGGAAAATGGCAGGCCAACGTCGACGTGACGGCCGGAACGGGGCGCAACGACACGTATTACAGCAACAATTCTTACGTCGTCTGGAACGGCAGCGCATCCTATTCGCCCGACGAAAACACGACGATTTACGTGAAGGCGGCCAACATCAACAACGCCGGCTACGACTTATACCATAACTATCCGGCTGCCGGGAGAAACTGGCAGGTCGGGATCCGTCAGAAATTCTAGGAGGGGGCTTTTACTGTGAAAAAATTTGGCTTATGTCTGCTCGTCCTTTGTCTGTTCCTGCTGGCCGGCTGCGGTCCCCAAGGGACGTCTCAAGAAAAGGCATCCGGGGAAAATTATGCCGTCATCACCGATGACCGGGGCAAATCCGTTACCTTGCCGCAGAAACCGCAGCGCGTCGTCGTCTTGTCGACGTCGCTCCTAAACTTTGCCGATGCCCTCGACGGCAGTCTCGTCGGAAGGGCCGCCATCAAGTCGGAAGACGCAGCCCTTCCGGAAAAGTATAAAGACGTGCCCGACGTGGGCCCGGTCTACAGCGTCAGCCTGGAAAAAGTGACGGCCCTTGAGCCCGACGTCGTCATCGGCAGTACGGACCACCATGAAAAATTGGCGGCCCAGCTCGAAGACAGCGGCATTCCCGTCATCTTGCTGCGCACCAAGACTTATGACGACGTCAAACACAATCTGGACGTCATGGGCCGGGTCTACGGCAAAGAAGAGCAGGCCAAAGCCGTCGATGAAAAGCTCGATACAGAAATTAAAGCCATCACCGATGCTGTGCCCAAACAGGGCCTGCGCATTGCCATCATTCATGCCACGCCCAGTGCCGTGTCGCTGGAACTTCCGACCAGCATTGCCGGCGGCATTGCCGACCTGCTTCACTTGCAGAACATCGCTGCGGCACCGGCAGGAAGCGAAAATAACCGCATTCCTTACAGCATGGAAAGCCTTGTCGAAGCCAATCCCGACGTCATTTTCCTGACTTCTATGGGATCGTCGGACAAGATCGAAAAGCGCATCAAAGGCGACATCGAAAGCAATCCGGCTTGGGCTTCCTTGAGAGCCGTCCAATCGGGGCGTTTCTATATCCTGCCCGAACGGTATTTCCTCCTCAACCCCGGCCTCGACTACCCCAAGGCTGTAGGGTATATGGCAAACTTAGTCTATCCGGGAGTGGTTCCTCATGAATAGATGGTTTCAGCGCCGGGAACGAACGGGTTGGCGCTGGCTCATGCTCCTCGTCTTCGCCGTCTTGGCGGCGGCCGGCATCTTCCTGTCGGTCATGCAGGGGGCGGCGGCCATTACGGCGTCGGACGTCGTCCGAAGTTTATGGCAGCCCGGCGGGGGAACGACGGACCAAATCATCTGGAACATCCGTCTGCCGAGGACCCTTACGGGGGCTTTGGTCGGGGCTAATTTGGCCCTGTCGGGAGCCATTTTGCAGGCCGTCATGCGAAATCCCCTGGCCGATCCCCATATCATCGGTATCTCGTCCGGTGCCGGTCTCTTCGGCCTCATCGTCCTCATCGTCGTCCCGTCGTACGCCTTTTTGATGACGCCCGTCTCCTTTGTCGGCGCCATGGCCGCCGCCGGAGCTATCTACCTCTTGGCTTGGAAGGACGGCATCAAGGTCGTGCGCATCATCTTGGCCGGCGTCGCCGTCTCGGCCTTCCTGGGAGCCATCATTTCAGGAATCCTCGTCTTTTACAGCGACCGCGTCCACGGCGCCTTATTGTGGATGGTCGGGGGCTTGGCGGCCAGCAGCTGGAAAGACGTGTCCGTCATTACGCCCTATGCTGCTGCCGGCTTCGTCTTGGCCTTTATCGGGGCGTACTACCTCAATCTTCTCCAACTCGGTGACGACATGGCCCGCAGCCTGGGCCTCAACGTCGAACGAGCCCGTCTGGGCCTTACGGCCATTGCAGCCCTTCTCGCAGCCAGTGCCGTCAGTGTCGCCGGCCTCTTAGGCTTCGTCGGACTCATCGTGCCGCACATGGTACGCCTTTTAATCGGCACGGATTACCGCTATATCATTCCCGGCGCGGCCCTTTTCGGGGCGGCGACGGTGACCTTGAGCGATACGGCAGCCCGGCTTCTCTTGGCACCGGCGGAACTTCCCGTGGGCATCATCATCGCCTCCTTGGGAGCGCCCTTTTTCTTATTTCTCCTGCGAAAGGAAGTGTGAGCCGTGGATGCCATTACCATCAAACATCTCGTCGTCGAACGGGGCGGCAAGACCATCCTTCACGATATGACGGCGTCCCTTCCGAAGGGCAAGATCACGGCCATCGTAGGCCCCAATGGCTGTGGCAAGAGTACCTTCCTCAAAGCCATAAACTGCATGATCCCTATTTCCGGCGGTGCTATCGAAATTTCCGGCCGCGACGTCCGTTCCTTTTCGCGTAAAGCCTTGTCGCGGGAAATCGCCTTCTTGACCCAGTCTCACGACCTTCCTCAAGACGTGCCCGTCGCCGACTTAGTGGCTATGGGGCGTTTTCCTTATCGAAAGCTCTTGTCGCCGCTGACGAAGGACGATCAGGCAGCCATTCATCGTGCCATCGACGCCGTCGGTCTTCGGGGCTATGAAAAAAGGGCCATGCAGCACCTTTCCGGCGGCGAGCAGCAGCGGGCCTGGCTGGCCGTCTTATTGGCTCAGGATGCGTCCATTCTCCTCCTCGACGAGCCGACGACCTATCTCGACGTCCGCCATCAATTGCGGATTCTATCTCTCCTTCGTGAGATTAACGAAACATGGGGGCGAACGGTGATCATCGTCCTTCACGATATGAACCAGGCTTACCAATATGCCGATGAAGTGCTTATGATGAAAGAGGGGGCCATCGTTTCGACCGGGGCCCCGCAAGACGTCTTGACACCGGACAGGCTGCGCCGGGTCTTTGCCATCGACGCCGAAGTCGTCCGGACGAAAGACGGCCGGCCCTTCATCGTGCCCAGAGACGCCCTGCCCGACGGCGAGGCTTGAAAGGAGACAGGCATGGATTTATTTACGATAAAAGACGGAAAGAAGCTTCGCTGCGGCTATACGACGGGATCCTGTGCGGCAGCAGCAGCTAAGGCGGCCGCCGTCATGGTCCTTACGGGAAAGCGCGTCGATGCCGTATCCCTTACGACGCCGAAAGGGGAGGTTCTCCACCTGCAGCCCGGAGACATTTCCTTCGGCCCGGCGTCGGCGACCTGCGCCATTCGCAAGGAAAGCGGCGACGATCCCGATATTACCGATGGCATCTTGGTCTATGCCACGGTCGAAAAGACGGACGGCCCTATGGTCATTGCCGGCGGTCCCGGCATTGGCCGCGTGACAAAACCGGGCCTGGCCTGTGCCGTCGGCGATTGGGCCATCAATCCCGTGCCGCGGCGCATGATTGAAGAGGCCCTTTCGGATGCTGCCAAAGAATGCGGTTACACGGGCGGCCTCAAGCTGACGCTCTCCATTCCCGGCGGGGAAATTTTGGCGCAAAAGACCTTTAATCCCCGTCTCGGCATCGTCGGCGGCCTGTCCATTTTAGGGACGTCAGGCATCGTCGATCCCATGAGCGAACAGGCCCTGGTCGACACCATTCACACCGAAATGGATTCGCGAAGAGCCGCCGGAAAGACCCATCTCCTGGCCTTTTTTGGCAACTACGGCGTCGATTTCAGCCGCGATGAACTCGGCCTCGACGTCAGCCAGCGAGTCACCATCAGCAACTACGTCGGCGAAATGCTGGATTATGCCGTTTATAAAGATTTTTCCGACGTCCTCCTCATCGGCCATATCGGGAAATTGGTTAAAGTCGCTCAAGGCATTATGAATACCCATTCCCGCTATGCCGACGGCCGGACGACGCTCCTTTCCTTAGAAGCCGTCTTTGCCGGCGCCTCCCGCGACCTTGCCAAAACCATTTACGACAGCCTGACTACGGATGAAGCCGTCCGGATTCTCTCTGAAGCGAATCTTTTGACGCCGGTCATGGAAGCTGTCTGCCAAAAAATCGATCACTATCTGGAGGCCCGCACCCACGGTGCCATCCGTACCGGGGCCGTTATTTTTTCCAACGTCTACGGCGTCCTCGGGTATACATCACAGGCCAAGGACTTATTGGCCGTCCATCAGAAAGGGGAAGTTCGATGATACATTTTGTCGGTGCCGGTCCCGGTGCGGTCGACCTCATTACGGTCCGCGGTAAGACCTTACTGGAACAGGCCGATCAAATCATTTACGCCGGATCCCTGGTCAATCCGGAATTACTGACCTATGCCAAAAAAGACTGCGTCATCTTAGACAGTGCGGCCATGACCTTAGAAGACGTCATAGCTGCTATGGAAACGGCGGAAAAACTGGGCTGGATGACGGTCCGTCTGCATACGGGAGATCCGTCGGTCTACGGGGCCATTCGCGAACAGATGGACATCCTCGCTGAAAAAAACATCGCCTTCGACGTCGTCCCCGGCGTCAGTTCGTTCTGTGGCGCCGCGGCGGCCCTGAAGGCCGAATACACCTTGCCCGGCATCAGCCAATCGGTCATCATTACCCGCATGGAAGGGCGGACCCCCGTTCCGGACAAGCAGAAAATCGCCGACTACGCCGCCCATCAGGCGACGATGGTCATCTTTCTCAGCGCCTCGCTGTTAGAAGGCCTGCAAAAAGAGCTCATCCATGGCGGTTACGACGGCGACACGCCGGCAGCCATCGTCTACAAGGCGTCCTGGCCCGATGAAAAAGTCTATCCCTGCACGGTGGCGACCCTTGCTGAAACGGCGCAGCAGTACGGCGTTTCGAAGACGGCCCTCATCGTTGTCGGCAAGGTCCTCGGCGATACGTACGACCGGAGTTTCTTGTACCATCCGGCCTTTACCCATGCCTGCCGTCAGGCTGAGCCGGACACCCAGCAGTACAGCGACCATTTTAAAAAGGACCCTTCAAAGTGAGGGAAAGGGTCCTCCAACATCAGATGTCTCTATTCCGAGTGACCTAAAAAAGATTGCTCGGAATTTTTTTATGCCTAAGTGATGAAATCACGGCACGCCGGCAAATCGACGGTGCGTTTCCATGAAAAAAGACCTCCTAAGGTTCGCTTCACAGTGAATCTTAGAAGGTCTCTTCTGTGGTGGGTGTTGACGGTCTTTAGGACCGCTTCATGTAGAGCAGGGGGTAGGCATGTCCCTGTTCGTCGAATTCCGTCCGCTTATAGACGATGAATCCCAAGTGTTCGTAAAAGCCCTTGGCTAAGGGATTCTGTTCATTGACGGCCAAGTCGTTGACGCCGTACTGTTCGATGCCGTAGCCGAGAAGTGCCGAGCCGATGCCGCGGCTGCGGTGTTCGTCAGCGACGAAGAGCATTTCGACCTTTTTATCGTCAATTCCCAAAAATCCTAAGGGAGAGCCGTTGTCGTCTTCGGCGATGATCAGCTTGGGGACGACGGCCAGGGCCTGGGGGACGAAGGCTTTAATGGCTTCGATGGCGCCGGGCGGTAAAAAGAGATGGGTCGCCCGGACGGAGCTTTCCCAGACGGAGAGCAGTTTTTCCGTCAATTCCGGGGTTCGGTCTTTGATTTCGATGATATGCAAGGTTTTTCTCCTCATTGGCGAATACGGACGGTTCTAATGGAAGATGATTTATTCGTCATCGTCGTTGTATTCGGGCAGTAAATCGCTGGTATAGACCCGTTTTCCCGACGTGACTTCGTCGTAAAAATTCTGTTTCCAATGGATGTAGTCGATGGATTCCCGGACTTCTTGGAGCTTTTCCTCAAGGAGGGTCAACTTCTTATCGAGCATGATCTTGCGGACGGGAATGGAATCGGGACCCTCTAGGCAGTAGGCCAGGTACTGTTTCATTTCTTCGATGGTCATGCCGCATTTTTTTAAGCAGGTCAGGCTCTTGATCCAGGCGATGTCGTGGTCGTTGAAGACGCGGCGGTTATTGTCCGACCGCTTGACGTTGGGCACGAGGCCCGTATTGCAGTAGTATTTTAAGGTTTCATAAGGAAGGCCCGTCTGCTCACAGGCTTCTTTCATACCATAGAGTTTCTTCGATGATGCCGCCATGACAGCGGTCACCTCCTTTGCATGCCTTTTCAGATGAGAAAGGCCTATTTCTGATTTGCGTACCACTGGAAGAGGGCTTGGGTGCCGCAGTCTTCCATGCCGTCGGCAGCCAGTTTGTCGTAGAGCTTCTTGGCCAGAGTCAGGCCCGGCAGGTCGAGGTTCATTTCGGCAGCCGATTCGAGGGCGATGCGCATGTCTTTAATGAAGTGCTTGATGTAAAAACCGGGAGCCGTATCGCCTTTTACCATCCGCGGTGCCAAATTGGCCAGGGACCAGGAACCGGCAGCGCCGGACGAGAGGGTGGCGATGACTTTTTCAGGGTCCAGGCCGCTCTTTTGGGCGTAGGCAATGGCTTCACAGACGCCCATCATGTTGGACGCAATGGCGATCTGGTTGCTCATCTTGGCGTACTGGCCGCTGCCGGCCGGGCCGAAGTAAGTCAAGGTCTTGCCCATGGCCGAAAAGACGGCATTCATGGCGTCAAAGGCTGCTTCTTCGCCGCCGACCATGATGGCCAGGGTCCCGTTTTTAGCGCCGACGTCACCGCCGGAGACGGGAGCGTCGAGGGCGTCGATGCCCAGGGACTTTGCCTTGTGGTAAATTTCTTTAGCAAGGGACGGGCTCGACGTCGTCATGTCGATGACGGTGCCGCCTTTTTTCCCCTTTAAGATGCCTTTATCGCCAAAATAGACTTCTTCCACGTCTTTCGGATAGCCGACGATGGAAATGACGACGTCCGACGCAGAAGCGACGGCAGCCGGTGAGTCGAACCACTGACAGCCTTCGGCGATGAGGGCGTCGGCCTTGCTTTTCGTGCGCGTATAAATGTTGACCGGGAAGCCGGCTTTTTTCAGGTTGCGGATCATGCCCGTTCCCATGACGCCCGTTCCGATAAAGCCGATAGTCGTTGTATTCATAGATAACACCTCCAATATGTATGCATGTTCTTATTATAGCATAAATAGTTTTAATATAAATATGGGAGATGGCAATCTATGGCCGATGGGAATCTTGACAAAAAGAGTATCCTTCTGCTATACTAATTTCGTAATAAAATAGCGAAGGGGAGTAACCCTCAGTTGTCCATCAACATCGTGCCGTTATTGACCGGCTGGTGGCAGCATTGCTCTTGCAATAGGTGAGACTTTCGCATGATACCAGCTCGACTGATACCATGCGGAAGTCTCTTTTGTTTTATTCACAGAAAGTAGGAGAGAAATTATAATGGAACTGTTTTCAATGCAATTCTTTACGGCTTTAGGAACGATCATTCTGCTGGACATCCTTCTCGGCGGTGACAATGCCGTCGTCATCGCCATGGCAGCCAATAAGCTGTCGCCGGCCTTGCGCAAAAAGGCCATCCTCATCGGTACGGCCGGGGCCGTCATCATTCGGCTGATCATGACCTTCATTGCCGTATGGCTGCTGACCATTCCGTATCTGCAGGTCATCGGCGGCCTGATCCTGCTGCCCATTGCGGTGAAGCTCCTCGTTCCGGAAGAACATCACGACGACGTCAAAGCCTCGGATAACCTCATGGGGGCCATCAAGACGATCATCATCGCTGACGCCGCCATGGGTGTCGACAACGTCCTGGCTATTGCCGGCGCCTCCCACGGCAGCTTCTTGCTGGTAGCCATCGGCTTTTTGGTCAGTATCCCCATCATCGTCGGCGGCAGTACCATCATCGGCCGCCTCATGGACCGCTTCCCGGTCATCCTCTACGCCGGTGCCGGCCTCCTCGGTTGGACGGCAGGTTCGATGATCGGCCACGACAAAATCCTGGGCCCCATGATCGAGTCCTCCGTCGGCGCCTGGGCTCCCTTGGCCATTCAGATCTTCCTGGCTGTCGGCGTCATCGCTGTCGGTTTGGTCCTGAGCCGCAGTGTGACGGCGAAAGCCCAAGGCTAAGGGCGGGCTGCTAAGGACTTCGGTCCGCTTGCGAAAGACCATCCGTTTGATTTATGATACGAACTGTGTTAAAATGACATAAAACTATTCAATAATTGCAATCCGTTGATAAAGTGAGGTAATCGCGATGAAAATGTGGAAAATCTTTGGCCTGACCTTGGCGTTGACGACCGTAGCTGCTACGGCGGCTTTTGCGTCGGTCCCGCAGTCGGCCCTGCGCATCGGCGGCATTCCTTTCGATGCCGAAAGCTCGGTCATCCGCTCGATGTACGGCATGCCGACCAAAGTAGACGTTCACATGGAAAAAGAACGGGCTACGGAAGATACGGAATATGAATACGGAAACTCTGTCTCCATCGACTTAAAATACAACCGCGTCCATCAAATCGAAGTCTCGGCCAATAATGGCTGGGCTACGGCGGACGGCGTCCATGTCGGCATGGACATTGCCGAAGTCGAAACGATCTACGGCGAACCCGATGCCGTTCGGGACGATCATTACATCTATTACGTTACCGGCCGGTCGGACCTCGGTATCGACATCGAAGTCGAAAATAACCGCGTCGAAGAAATTACCGTCGGAAAACTCGATAAGTAAGACTCTCTATCATGACACCAGCTCTTTACGGGGCTGGTGTTTTTTTGCGTAACGGCTCTCCTTAGAGACGGTTGCGACCGGCAGGGCCTGCCTGTTGTTCGACGAGCGGAGGCATTTCATCTCGAACAGGATTTCTGTATCCGCAGCGTCAAAAAAGCCCATCGACGAAAATCGACGGGCTTTTTAGCCGTGTATAAACTTATAAATCGGTGAAGACCGTAAGGTCGTCGGGAATGTAGAGGTTGCCGTCGTAATACTTTCGGCCTTCTTCTCCATAGCGTTCCTTGCGGTGGGCTAAGTCGCTGTCTTCCGTATGGTAGAGGATGACGTTTTTGACGTCCAGGCGCTGAGCGAGCTGGCAGGCATCTTTGACGGTAGAATGATTCTTTTCGTAAGGGTGGAAAATGGCTTCGTCGGCGTCGAGGCAGAAGGCTTCGTGAAGGAGCCATTTGCTGCCTTTGACGTAGTCTTCTTCCCAGGGCTGACAGGGTTCGTCACCGCAGCAGGTCAGGCGGCCGTCGGAAAGTTCCATAGAGAAGCCGAACTGCTTGGCCTTGGTCGAACGGATGTCGAAAAAGGTGACGTCATGGCCGATGAGGGTGTGTTTGTCGCCGTCTTCGACGGTAATCAGATGGAGCTTGTCGTCAAGGTAGCGGCTGTCCTTCGAAGAGAGGAGGGACGTCGCCATGGAGCGCAAGAGGCCGATGACTTCGTCGTGACCGTAAATCGTGGCCTCACCGTCATACGTCCCGCGCCGCCAGGACTGGCACATCATGCGCATGAGCCAGATGATGCCCAAGAGGTGATCGATGTGCTTGTGCGTGACGAAGACCGTCCGCATGTCCTGCCAGCGAAGATTTGCCTTTTCCAGCTGCTGTAAGAGCCCATTTCCGCCGCCTCCGTCGACGAGGAGGTGCTGCCCCTTTTCTTCTAAAACGAAACAGGTGTTATAGCAATGGGTGACGGTAGCATTGCCCGTGCCTAAGATGGTAAGATTCATAACAAGCTCCCTTCTGATACAAAAAATACAAGTATTAATATAACAAATTTCGCCCCATGTGTAAATGGTTACACTGTTTGCCAGGACCTTCCTTTGCCGGCACGGCTAAAAATTTCCGTGGTGAGGGAAATTTCTCATCGCGGCGTCGTCGATCCGGAAAAGGTCGCAGCCATCGAAAAAGAAGTACAAATTACAACCTTATAAGAACGAGTGGGAGGGAACTCTCCTGCAAAACAGGGCTTTCGATAAAATCATAAGTTATCGGAAGCCCTGTTATATAAAACACAAAAACCACCCATCTTCTGATAGCCATCCCGCCTTGCAGTCTCCCTAAAAAATCCGTATACTAAAGACACACACGAAAATAAAAAAGCAGCCAAGGGAATGGCCCTCTTTCGGCAGCCCCTTGCTGCATTAGGATTTTTTTAGCGTATATCAGGTGCCAGATGGGCACCGGGAGGTATAATTATGAAATATTTCATCGCGTCAGATATTCACGGCTCGGCCTATTACTGCCGCCGTCTCCTCGAAGCTTATCAGCGGGAAGGTGCCGACCGTTTCGTTCTCCTTGGCGACATCCTCTACCACGGACCGCGAAATGATTTGCCGAAAGACTATAATCCGAAAGAAGTCTTTGCCATGCTCAATGACATAAAAGACTCCATCCTCTGCGTCCGCGGCAACTGCGACAGCGAAGTCGATCAGATGGTCCTCGAATTTCCCATCATGGCCCCGTATGCCATCTTGACCCAGGGAAACCTCGTCGTCTATGCGACCCACGGCGACCACTATAATACGCACCGCCTGCCGCCTATTCAGAAAGGGGACATCCTCCTCCATGGGCACACCCACCTGCCGGTGTGGGAACCTTTTGGACAGGATAATTACTATCTCAATCCCGGATCGGCATCGCTCCCGAAAGACGGCAATCCCCACAGTTATCTCGTCTGGGAAAATCAGACCTTCACCTGGAAAGACATGTACGGCAAGGCCTTCCACGAACTGACCTTATAAGGGGCCCGGAAAGGGGCGGAGCCGATCCTGCAAATAGCGTTGAAAGAGGGCAGCTGTCTGTGTTTCTTCCGATACGGGAAAGGCGTAGTCACCGAATTGGCGGACGGCCATGATGCCCATAAGGGAATTGGTAATAAAACACTCGTCGAAGGATGCTATTTCATCGGGCACGATGGATCTTTCGACGACGTCATAGCGAGAACAGACGTAGGCGCGGACGATTCCCGGCAAGAGTCCGGCCTCGATGGGCGGCGTATAGAGCTGCCCATTTTTTATGAAGAACAGGTTGCTCACGGCTCCTTCGGCAAGTTCTCCTTTCGTATTGCAGAAAATCGGTTCGTCGATGCCCTTTTGGGTCGCCTGCCGTTTGGCCAAAATCGAGTCGCCGTAATTAAAGGTCTTATGGCGAACGAAGGGCGAACTTTCATTGCGCCGTATGTCCGACAGGGCCAGTACGAATCCCGGACGGGACGTCATGGCTTCGTAGGGATTGGGACGGGACGTGAAGCAAAGATTGCTATCGGAAGCAAGGATTTTTAGAACTCCGTTATCCTTCCCGTCCTTCGCCAGATACGATGCCAGTTTTTCTTTCCAATCAGCCGCCAGGGAAAGGCCTAACCAGTTGAGGGTACGCCGCAGGCGGGCTTCATGGGCTTCCAGCCAAATAGGCTGTCCCTTTACCAGCGACAGGGTTTCAAAGGCACCGAGACCGAATTGATAGCCGTCATCAAAGGTAAGGTTCATAGTAAAAAGGTTCTCCTTTCAAGGCCGTAAGCAAGGCCTTGGCTTTCTGCCAGATTTCTTCGTACTCAAAGTCCCGGTCCGATTCGGCCGTAATGCCGCCGCCGACGCCGATATAGTAGGTGTCCCCTTGATGGACGGCTGTTCTGATGACGATGTTGAGGTCACAGTTTCCGTCGAGGGAGAGATAGCCGATGGTTCCCGTGTAGAGTTGGCGGCGGCTCGCTTCCAGTTCGTCGATGATTTCCATGGCCCGCTTCTTCGGTGCCCCCGTAATGGAACCGCCGGGAAAGAGGGCCGTCAGGGCATCGACGGCAGTCTGGTCCGGCCGAAGAATGCCGGTGACGCTGGCGACTAAGTGGAAGACCGAGGCGTAGTCTTCGACGGAAAATAAGGTCGGCACCGTGACGCTGCCGGGCTGGCAGATTTTATGGAGGTCGTTTCGTTCCAGGTCGACGATCATTAAGAGTTCGCTCCGGTCTTTTTGAGAGTCCTCTAATTCTTTACGGAGGGCGGCATCTTCGGCCGCCGTCTTCCCTCTGCGGCGAGTCCCTTTGATGGGCCGCGTTTCAATCCGCCTCCCGTCGATGTGAAGAAGGCGCTCCATGGAGGAACTGATGATCTGATACGAGCCGTATTGCAGGTACGCCCCAAAGGGCGAGGGATTGTCCCGGCGCAATCGGGAAAAGAGGGTGTACGGCGGGCAGGGGCTGTCGACGGTCAGGGTACTGGTGAAGTTGGTGACGTAGACGTCGCCGGAGACGAGGTAGGTCATCAACTTTCGAAGGGCCAGGGCGTATTCGTCAGGCGTGCAGTCCGGTTCAATCGAAAGGGGATAGGTCTCGGTCAGAGACGGCGCCGTAAAGGTTTCCATTCCCTGCCGGATGAGGGTTTCCATCCGCTTCCAAAGTTCCGGAGCCGCCTCGGTTTGGCCATTGGCAATGAACCAAAGGCTGTGGTCTTTCAGGTCTTCGATGATGAAAAAATCGTAGAAGACCCATTTCATCTCGGCCAGGGTCGCCTTCGGTGCATGCCGCGAAATGACGCCTTGAGGCTTCATGCCGTAGTCATAGGTGACGTAGCCGACAGCTCCCGATGTCAGGGGCAAGTCGCTGTAATTTTTCTGGTGATGCCGGGCTAAGTAGGCTTTGAGATAAGCTTCGGCCGTTCCCGGATGATACTTGCCGTCGACGCGAAGGCGGCCCTTTTCGACGGACACCGTATGATAGGGAACGAGACCGATAATGGCATATTGGCCCAGTTTATTTTCCAGGGAAGAATCGAGAAAAGCCGCATCTTTTTCGGCACAGCGGCAAAAGGCTTGGATTAAGTCGCTGCCGTATTCCGATAAGAGGGCTTCGGGGTGAAACTGCAGGCCGAAGAGGGGCCGTTTTTTATGGGATAAGGCCATGACGGCACCGTCGTCGCTTATGGCGTCGATCCGATAAGCCGGAGGCAGGCTGCTTTTTTGGACGACCAGGGAATGGTAGCGAGTTACGGAAAAGGTCTTGGGAAGGCCTTTGAATAAGCCTCGTCCATCGTGATGAATGGCCGTCACCTTGCCGTGCATCGGCTTTTTGCCGCGGATGACAGAAGCGCCGGCAGCATAAGCCAGGACCTCCATGCCGAGACAAATGCCGAGGATGGGCGTCGTCTTTTTGAAATCCTGAACGATGGCCAGGGACTGCCAAGCATCGGCCGGCCCTTTGGGACCGGGAGACAGGATGATGCCTTCCGGTTTCATCGCCGCAATTTCTCCGAGTCCGATGGCATCACAGGGCCGTACTTCGACGTCGCGTCCCGTCTCAGCGACCAAGTCGGCCAAATTATAGGTGAATGAATCGTAATTGTCGATGATGAGATACATAATACCTCCTTATAAAAAAAGATAACGACAGCAGCCTAACACTGCACAGTCGTTATCCGTAAAGGTCCGTAAGCTGTGAAGGGAAAACCCTTTGTAATTAGTATACCATAATTTTACATCTTTTTCGAAGTTTTTTCGTATGTAAAACTACCTATACGAAAGCCGCCGTTTCCAGTATACTAGAAGAAAAAAACGGAAATGAGGGATATATATGCGAATCTTGCAGGAAACCTTACGGGCCGCCATTGCCCAAGCCTCGCCGGTCCTATTCGACAAAAAGGCGACGCTGGAAAAAGTCGTATCACAAATCGAAGAAGCCGGACGGAACGGGGCACAGCTCATCGTCTTTCCCGAATCCCTGGTGCCGTGCTACCCCTACGGCCTGACCTTCGGCTTTACCGTCGGCAGTCGTTCTGAAGCCGAGCGGGCCGATTGGAAGCGCTACTATGAAGAATCTGTCGTCGTCAGCCGTGATCTGGAGTCCGTTGCCGCTGCCGCTAAGGCCTTTGGCATCTACGTCAGCTTAGGCATCACCGAGCGCGATGAAACGACGTATTCGCTCTACTGCAGCAACGTCATCTTCGGGCCGGACGGCACCTTGAAAGCCCTCCATCGGAAAATCAAGCCGACCGGTGCCGAACGCTATATCTGGGCCGATTCTCACATCCCGTCGACGTATTTTCCTATCGTCCAGACGCCGTGGGGCCCCATGGGATCCCTCATTTGCTGGGAAAATTACATGCCCCTGGCCCGGACGGCCCTCTATCAAAAGGGCGTCAGCCTGTATTTGGCGCCGAATACCAACGACAATCCCGAATGGCAGGATACGATTAAGCACATCGCCATCGAAGGTCACTGCTACGTCTTTAACGTCGATCAGTACTTTACCAAGGACATGTATCCCTCCGACCTGGTGGAAAAGGGCGCCGTCGATAAACTGAATGACGCGACCTGCCGCGGCGGCAGCTGCATCATCGATCCCTGCGGTCATTATCTCACCGAGCCTGTTTGGGACAAGGAAGCCCTCATCTATGCCGATCTCGACATGAATCAAGTCGCTCTGCGCCACATGGAATTTGATGCTGCCGGCCATTACAGCCGTCCCGATATTCTCGAACTCATCGTCCACGAATAAGAAAAATCGGGGAACATAAGCGTTTTTAGACATCATAAAACGCCGTTAAACGAAGTTTATCCTCGTTTAACGGCATTTTCTATAAGCGCCCGTAACCGGCAGTAAGGGAGGCGGGGCATGCCGGTGAGGGCTGGGGGATTCAGGCAATTTTATTGCCGTTGGCAACCATTTTAAATTGAAGGCCTAAGACTTCGGCAGCCCGCTTGCACATGAGCATGCGCTGCATGAAGATTTCAAAATAATCCATGAGGGAGCATATCGATTCATCGAGCTCGATTTCCAAGCGGATGACGTTCTTGTGGCGGTCGATGTGGAGTTTGGAAGAAAGAGCGGCATAATTGACCCGGTCGTGTTTATCGAAGGTTTCGGGAACCTTATTGCGTACGCGGTTGCGGCGAACATCGCTCTTGTCTGCCAGGATGACAGCTGCTGAAATGGGGTCAAAGGCGACGCCGCTTCGTTCATCGTGCTGACCGATGGCCGAGATGATGGCGGCAATGTCTTCCGGCGGAGCGCCCCAGTCGCGAAGGAACTGAAAGGCCATGAGGGCTCCCGTATGGGCGTGGTCGACGCGATTGATGCTGTTGCCGATGTCGTGCATATAGCCGGCAATTCGGGCCAGCTCGACGGTATGCTCGTCGTAGCCCAGCTTCTTTAAGATGCGACCGGCCGTGACGGCGACCTTGGCCGTGTGTTTCTGTGAATGGTCAGAATAGCCCAGGGCGTCGAGAACTTTATTACCCTGTTCTAAATAGATGCTCAATTCTTTGGCATGGGTGATATTTTCATAGGTCAGCTTTTTCATTGAATCATTCCTTTGCTCATTCTTGTCTTATCTTTTAGCATACCAAAGGACTGTATATATTGCGTAAAAATCCGATAAAAAGTACGCTTTATTTTGAAAAAAAGTTTATTTATCGATTTTCTTTGTGAAGCACCGTCAGTAAGCGTATAATAAAGGTATATTTGAAAGGGGGATTATATATGAACGAAGTTATGAAAGCACTCTTAGAACGGCGCAGCATCCGTCAGTACGAAGACAAAGCCGTTCCTGCCGAACTCATTGAACAGATCGTGGAAGCAGGTCTCCATGCTCCGTCCAGCATGGGCAAGCAGAATTCAAAAATCGTAGTCATCACCAATAAGGAACTGATCCACGAATTATCCGTCGTCAACAACGAAATCGGCGGTTGGCCTGAAGGAAACGATCCCTTCTACGGCGCTCCCGTCGTCCTCCTGGTCTTGGGCTACAACGGCATGGGGAAACAAAAATACGACGGCAGCGTCATCATGGAAAACCTTATGTTGGCCGCGCATTCACTGGGACTTGGCAGCTGCTGGATCCATCGGGCTAAAGAACAAATGGAAACGCCCGTAGGAAAGAAAATCCTCGACACCCTCGGCCTCTCGGCAGACGAATGGGAAGGCATCGGCAACTGCATCGTCGGCTATCCCAAAGGAGAAGCCCCGAAAGTTGCTGCACGGAAAGAAGATCGGGTCTATCATATCGACTAGAAAAGGCATTGCGAGTATCCCTAACATACAAAAAGGAAAGCGAAATCTATCTTCGCTTTCCTTTTTTGTCTATTTGTAAGGGATGATTTTATGACTAACGGGTGATCGCAGGCCATAAAACTTAAAGTTATAAGCTTTCTTTGTTACACTAGAATACATGAGATAGTTCGATGTATTCGGTTTTCCTCACGAAAGTGAGGTGATCAGCATGAGTGTCTATGAGGCATTGTCATTAATGATTGCATTTGCAACGTTGATCGTGCTGGTTATTTCAGCTCATTAAATCTAATTTATAACTGAAAAAAACCGCATACCAAGCGGTACACGGCCTTCTTCAAAGTACAAAACATAGAGGAGAGCCGATGTGCGCCCATCGGACTATCTCTGTTTTTATTCTACCATAGTTCTTCGAAAAAAGGAAGGAACAGGCAAATCCCTTGCGAAAGTGCAAGAGACTGACGAAATCTGCAAAGCTTGAAGTTATGCGCTGTATTTGTTACACTAGGATACATGAGATAGTTCGATGTATTCGGTTTTCCTCACGAAAGTGAGGTGATCAGCATGAGTGTCTATGAGGCATTGTCATTAATGATTGCATTTGCAACGTTGATCGTGCTGGTTATTTC
>NZ_JAXIXE010000022.1:0-5143 GCF_036305205.1 Megasphaera massiliensis | reverse complement strand
GTACCAGCCGTCTTCCAGATCGTAGGTTTTGCCCGTTTCGACGCTGGCCTGTTGGTACCAGGTCCCGAAGGAGCTGTCCGACTGAGTGCCATTGATCAAGAAGGTATGACTATTGCCCATGACCTTGCCGATGCGACCGACGACGTCTACATACTGGCCGTTATTGCCCAGCCAGGTGTGATAGAGGGAACCGGAATAGCGTTTGTACTTCCCGTTTCCGTTGTCAAAAGAATCGCTGCTGCGAAGGTAGGTAAAGACAGCGCCCTGATGGACGACACTGCCATCGTTACGAGCCGTGACAAAGTCTTTGCCCAGTTCAAAGCGGTTGCTGTGACCAGAGTAGGAATCGCGGTCTTGATGGGTATAGGTCGTGCGAGCCCACCAGCCGTCGGGATCGGTATTCATCTGGCGAACGTCGCCCATGCGCTTATTCAAGGTATCGACGTCGGTTACCAGGTCGTACATGATATTCGAATTGATGCGGCCCGTTTCAACGAGCGGGCTTTCGGTATAACCGATGGTCCCGAAGAACCAGTCCGTCGTCGTATCCGTCGCCGCTCTGTCAGCGATATTTTCTGCCGAATCTGTTGTCACTGTTGTTTCAGACGTAATGCCAATCGTGTAATCATACAAGCTGCCCTTAGTTACATTTTGCTGAGTAATGGGACTGGTAAACACAGCGTCGCTGTTAGTCAAGGTAGCAAAATAGAGGCGGTCATCAATGCCCATGGAATCCAGATGCATGGTCGCCGGATCGCTCACTACCGTCTGCGTTCCGGTCGCACTTTCCGTAGCGACGATATAGTCACTGTGTTCGGTCTTTTCTTTGGCGCCGCCATTACTGGTCCAATCGAGATCCATGGCGATCGTGCCCGTACCGGACAGGTTCTTCGCCGTGATGCTGGTACCGCTGCGCGTTCCATCAGTCATATTAACAAAGGAGTCATTGTCTAATGTAGTCAACGTGCTGTCGCCCGTTACATCCCAGAAAGCACCGTTTCTCAAGGTAATATTAATGTGAGAGCCTTCATCGACAACCGGTTCTTCACAGCCGCCATTGTCTTCATCACCGCAATCACCAGGTCCGGGCTCAAGCGGGCAAGTACTTTCATCTACAATTTCCTCGTCCGGGTACTCTACATCACCACAATCACCAGGTCCGGAAATAGCCGGACAAGTACCTTCGTCGCCTTCAGAATCTTCTTCGCCATAAAAATAATGTTTCTTAATCTCGCGCAATTCCGTAAAACCGGTGAAGGATGAGTCAGCCGTGTCAAAGAGGACATCAATCTGACCGTTATGGGCTCGCATATTGCCGATTATAACCTTGTCCACGCCTTCTGTAAGAGACTGTATCCGTCCTGCCCATTTTGTATAAAAAGCATTGTCTTCGGCTTGAATCTTAAGGGCATCGTTGAAAACGATATCGCTGTCAAGTCTAGCTACAGCTCCGTTCTTAGCCTGAAGAATGGTCAGAGGCCCATTAAAAGTAATTTTTGATCTGTGATCTTCCTCATACTCGGACTCGTCATCGGTTTCCTCCCAATCGTCGATATCGGCTTGCCTCATGACAATATTATTATTATTAAAATTGGCAACAGGCCTGTTTTCAGCTTGGTCAATTGTCTGTAGCCCGTTAAAATCCATTTCTGATGTTTCTTCGCCCTCGTACGGGAAATCGGTTTGCGCCCACGCGCCGATACCGACGTTTGACATAACTGTATTTTTGTTAAAATTAATCTTCCCGCCGTCTTCCGAACGAGCACCGATACCGACCTCGGGCATAATCGTATTGCCGTTAAAATTAATCTTTGAAAAACCTACTGCCTGAGCCGCAACAGCGCCCTTATTATCGATGGAAATCAATCCATCCGTCGTCAAATCGATGTTCCCGGACTCAGCCCACAAATTCGCTTGAGACCAATATCTGTAATCCGAACCGGCATTGTGCAGGTAAATCGAGTCGCCGGCGCTCAGCGTAACATCGCTATTGAAGGCGTGCACCAGCGTGGGGCTTATCTCCGACGATAACTTAAGAGTACGGTCCGCATCAAAAACAAAATTTCCATCGCTAGCTATCACCATACTGGCATCATCGAACAATCCTACAGGGTCCACTTCCTTACCTTGAGCCACCCATTCAATATCCTTGGCCGTTAAGGAGAATTCAGGCTCTCCATTTCCGGCCGCCTCGACCAAACGCTGCATATTCCCCTTGATAGTCTGTGCTTTCATGTGAAGATTTGAGCCAAAAATCACCTTAATAGCAGGTGAATTACTGACCTGATTTTCATGAAAAATGATATTTCCGTCCTCCGCTGTTACCTCTGCCGTTCCACGACTGCCAAAACCAATAAAAGTCCCGTCTTGATCGCGGTTAAACAGAATATCGTTCTTAGCCTGCAGCGTCACCTCGCCATTGTCATCGATGTATAGACTCGGTGAGTCCGACTCATCATTCGTCTTATTAAAAACGATATTATTAACGTTATCTATGTTAAGATTTGCACTACCTTGAACAACTACATTGGTCTTATCAAACGTAATGTCCTTATCGGCATCCATTTTAAGCGCAGCTTCATCTTGAACATTAACATTCGTATTATCCAACTTAAGATTATTTCCGGCGTCCATGTTAATCTTGGCGCCACTTTGAATATCGATATTCCCATTATCAAACGTAATGTCCTTATCGGAATTCATTTCAAGTGTAGCTTCCTCTATAGCCTCAATATCCGCTTTATCAAACGTAATCTGTCCGGCTTCCATATGAAGGATTCCTTCACCATTAAGATCAATTCCTGCAACCCCTTCACCATTCACCTTGATGTCATTGCCGGCCGTCATCTGAAGCTCGCCGTTACGCCAAACCTCGATATCGGCCTCATTAAAAGTAATATCCTTACCGGCGTCTATCTTAAGGAATCCCCCATCCCAAGAACTGATACCGCTCTTATCAAAAGTAATATTATTACCGGCATTCATTTCAGCCTTAGAATTTTCACCAATACTCATCATAGGGCCTGACACGTTACTCTGCAATACGATGTCATTGCCGGCAGTCAATTTCAACTGATTATCGCCATCTACTGATATGTAAGAACTCCATGAATCTGAGTCTGCTTGGGCTAACAGGATATCATTCTTAGCCTGAAGGTTGATAGAGTTTCCACTCATTCCCCAAACTCCCATGATTGCTCCATAATGAGCCGTCATTTCAATCTTATCGGCATCATGAATATTCACACTTACGTTATCTCGCTCTATATATAGAATATCCGGTTCTGCATCGATGGACAGGGAATAACCATCCATATTCAAATCCAAATTTTCATTCGCTGAATCTTCTTTAAAACCTCCGTCAAAAATGATTCCTTCTCCTACACTTACTTCACCGCCCGGCCATTTCGAAGTGACCTTCACATTCCCTGTAGCCGTCACATTCTGATCAGAGGCAAAGTCGAACAAGGAATATTTTCCTTGAAGATCATGAGTCCCCCCAATCGTATCGCCGGTTATGGGATATTCGACCGCTGCCGCGCCCATATAGGGTGTACTCAAGAGGGCCGCCAACACCAGCACTCGCAATAGCTCTCGTCTCGCTTTTTTACTGCTCATAGTTACCTCCTCATCACTACAAAATATATCGTCCGATCAAGGTAATTCATCATATGCTCATAAATATTATGTCCTATTTCTCTGTCATATGTATAAATTATCTCACTTATATTTCCATTGTAAGTTTATTATGTATCTATTTCAAGGTAATTATGTGTTTTCTTAATGCATCATCTATAATTGACCAATTTACTCCATGACAACAAATCATCGTAATGTTATAAATCAGGAGAAAAAGTCTTCCCCAGTACCTCATACATAGAAAAATCCCCTTCACCGACGCCGATCAGGCATCCATGAAGGGGATTGCATATCTGTTAAACCATATAAATTTGAATTGCGAATAACTTACGACTTAGAACTTCCAGGAGATACCACCGTTGAATTCCCAATCGTTGCTATAGGTTCCGCTGAATTTGCGTTCAAATTCGAACCACAGGCTGCTGGCCGGGCTTAATTCTGCCGTGAGGCCTGCGCCTAAGTCGTACCACGTATCCTTACCGTCGCGGTTGTAATCGATTCGTTCCAAGCCATTGGCCGAGGTCAGCATGATGCCGCCGTCACCGGAGAATTCATGGAGGATGTCGCCCTTCACGTACCAGCTCGTCTTGTCATTCAGCTTCTGTCCCAACCGGAAGCCCAAACGGCCGATGAAGCTGTTGACGCTGTCTAAGTCGTGGTTGATGCCGTCGCTGCTGGTGTAGGACTTGCTGTTCATGTGCGTATACTGTAGCTGAGCCTGCGGTTCAAAGTACCATCCATCTTCCAGATCGTAGGTTTTGCCCGTTTCGACGCTAGCCTGTTGGTACCAGGTTCCGAAAGAGCTGTCCGACTGAGTGCCATTGATCAAGAAGGTATGGCTGTTTCCCATGACCTTGCCGATACGGCCGATAACATCTACATACTGGCCGTCATTGCCGAGCCAGGTGTGATAGAGGGAACCGGAGTAGCGTTTGTACTTCCCGTTTCCGTCCGCAAAAGAATCGCTGCTGCGAAGGTAGGTAAAGACAGCGCCCTGATGGACCGTGCTGCCGTCGTCACGAGTCATGACAAAGTCTTTGCCCAGTTCAAAGCGATTGCTGTGACCGGAGTAGGAATCGCGGTCTTGATGGGTATAGGTCGTGCGGGCCCACCATCCGTCGGGATCGGTATTCATCTGGCGAACGTCACCCATGCGCTTGTTCAACGTATCGACGTCGGTTACGAGATCGTACAGAATCTGCGAATTGATACGACCCGTTTCAACGATTGGGCTTTCGGTATAGCCGACGGTACCGAAGAACCAATCCGTCGTCGTATCCGCTGCGGCTCTGTCAGCGACAGTTTCAACCGCATCGGTTGCATCCGTTGTAGCCGTCGTTTCAGAATCGATGCCGATAATGTAGTCGTATAAATGGCCTTTTTGTACGTTGCGCTGGGTAATGGGGCTGGTAAATACGGCATCACTGTTGGCCAAAGTAGCGAAGTAGAGGCGGTCATTGACGCCCATGGCATCGAGATGCATAGAAGCTTTGTCACTTACCAG
>NZ_JAXIXE010000021.1:0-14268 GCF_036305205.1 Megasphaera massiliensis | reverse complement strand
TACGAAAATGACCTGCACTCCCGAGTAAAACTCGGTATAAACAAATCTAAAGATTTATTTACTGGCGTTCATTCAATCATTGTTCAGTTTTCAAAGGTCATCGTGTCGCCGTAGCGACGACTTGTTTATCTTACCAAACTCAAAGGAGCTTGTCAAGCATTCTTTTGAAGAACTTTCAAAAGAATCGGCTGTTATCTCAGCCGGTATGGAAGGATTTTCCCTCACAACTTCTTAAGTATACTATGGTATATATAGGTTGTCAAGATAGATCGCCTTATTTTGTACACTATTTTTTAAAATAGCCTATACCGTTTCATCCAAGGCATCGCAGCAGCAAACGGTTATGGTGTTGACGATGGTTTCTACCGTCGAGGCCCGTGACAGATCCATGACCGGTTTGGCTAACCCTTGCAGAAGAGGTCCCAAAACGGTCACGCCGGCAACGTGTTCCAACATCTTACAGCAAATATTTCCCGTATTTAAGTCGGGAAAGACGAGGACATCGGCCTTACCGGCTACGGGAGAACGCGGTGCCCACGCTTTGGCATAGGACGGAATCAGCGCGATATCTACTTCCATTTCACCGTCAAAAAGGAAATCGACGTTGCGGTCACTTAAAATCTGAACGGCTTTGCGCACCGTATCGGCGCCGCGGCCCCGTTCGCTCCCCATCGTCGAATACGATAAGAGGGCTACCTTAGGTGAATCAATCTTCAGTGTCCGACGTGCCCGGTCCACACAGCTGCAGGCAATGTCTGCCAGTTGGTATTCATCCGGTGTCGGGATGACGTCACCATCTCCGGCAACTAAAACACCATCATGACCAAACTGCAGCATGTCCGTCAGAAGAATAAAAGAACTGCTGACCGTATCGATTCCCTTGCGGGGACCGATAATTTGCAAAGCCGCATGAAGCACGTCCGGCGCCGGCGTTTCCAATCCGGCAACCATGCCGGCCGCCTCGCCGGAAGCAACCATAAAGGCGCCAAAATAGAGGGGCGTCCGTAAAAAGCGCCGGCTTTCTTCCATGGTCATTCCGGATGCTCGCCGCATCCGGGCATATTTTTTCGCAAAACTTTCGAAATGCGTATGTTCTTTCGGATATATCAATTCAGCCCCCTCTAAGTCCAATTGATATCGAAAGGCCAATTCCTGGATATCCTGTCGTTTTCCAATCAATACCGGAACGGCCAATCCGTCTGCCAAAATCCGATCA
The DNA here is from genome assembly GCF_036305205.1 of Megasphaera massiliensis. Classification (NCBI taxonomy): domain Bacteria; kingdom Bacillati; phylum Bacillota; class Negativicutes; order Veillonellales; family Veillonellaceae; genus Megasphaera; species Megasphaera massiliensis. Next base: position 13,052 of record NZ_JAXIXE010000021.1, on the reverse strand, counting down.
GCAGCCTGCAGCATACGAAGGTCGCCGCTTTCAGGCAGAACGATTTTTTGTGGTTTTGAAGCTGCCCGCCGCTTCAAAGACGTCATATACCGATTCATACATATCCCTTCCGCATCAAGTGTATTGATTTAATTATAAGAAGAGATGCCACAGAAAGCAAGAACGAAAGCCCATACAGCCCTTTCCGATAGCGGAGAGGGCTGTATGGACTTCACGGGATAGCCTTACGTTTATTTGAGAACGGGCTGAACCTTGTCTTCCTTTCCCAGAAGGTAATGTTTATTGATGTACTGCGTGTGAAGCAGCGCTTCGGACAAATCGCTGCCGGGCTCTCCCAAGAATTTCGCATATAATGTCTGTAGTTCCTTATTTTCCCAGCTGGCCCGAATCGGCTTTTTGGCATCCAGCTGATAGAGCGCTTCAATGCGGGCACGCTTAGCCGGAATTTCAAGAGGCAACGGAGTCCGTGGCTGACCGCCCCCGCCAATGCAGCCGCCGGGGCAGGCCATGACTTCAATTAAGGCATATTTTTTCCACGAATGCTTTTCTTCCATCAAATTGATGAACCGACGGGCATTGGCCAGTCCGCTGACGGCAACGACACGGATGATGTCGTTATCAAGAGTCAGGGCCGCTTCCTTGACACCTTCCAGTCCGCGCACGGCTTCAAAGCGGAGAAAATCATCCTCTGCCGGTTTATTCGTCTTCAAGTAAACGAGAGTACGAAGGACCGCTTCCATCAATCCGCCGCTGTTGCCAAAGAGTTCCCCGCCGCCGGACGATTCGCAAAAGACCGTATCGCAGGCAGCATTTTCAAGATTGTCAAAGTCGATTTTCTTTTCTTTAATCCACCCGGCCAACTCCCGCGTCGTAATACAGTAATCCGTATCGCGCATGTCCGTCTGCTGCCAATAACGGCCGGCAGCATTTTGTTCCGGTCTGGATATTTCCGCCTTCTTTGCCGTACATGGCGTCACCGAGACAATGACTAGTTTGGAGGGATCAATGTGCATGCGCTTGGCAAAATACGTTTTAATCATCGGGCTGAGCATACTGCTCGGACTCCGGCCCGTCGACAAGTGAGGGATCAACTCGGGGAAAAAGATTTCTGTAAATTCGACCCATGACGGACACGCACTGGTGAACTGCGGCAACAGTTCTTTCTTATGATCCATACGATGCAGAAGTTCCGATGCTTCTTCTATAATAGCCAAATCGGCCCCAAAGTTAGTGTCAAAAACGTAATTTCCGCCGAGCCGGCGCAGGGCCGCTATTATTTTCCCTTCCACATTGTCGCCAAAGTCTTTCCCGAAGGCATCGCCAAGGGCCACGCCGACGGCCGACGACGTTTGAAATACGACGACCTTGTCCGGATCATCGATCGCTTTTTGAATCTCAGCCCGCTGAGAAACGGTCGTCGTCGCTCCGAACATGCAGGTCAGCGAGCACTGGCCGCAGTGGACACAGATAGGGATATCCCCCGTACTTTCTAACGAGTAATACCCCGTCATAGACATGACTTCAGCGCAGCGGCGGCGACAGAGGGTGCAGTTTCGGCATTTTTCCGGATTAAACTGAATCGAGATATTGCGGTTTTCAACGGCGACTCGGCTGTCGAGTTGTTCAAATCGGCTGGTAAAGGCCATGTCTCGTTTCTTTTCAGCCTGCATGTAAATGGCATCGCTGCAGCAGATAGCAATGACATCCGTAATGCCTTCAGCCGTACAACCGCGGGAAAGATCCATGACCGGCTTGGCAAGACCTTGGAGGAGCGGCCCCAGCGCCGTGGCACCGGACAGGTGTTCCAAAACTTTATAACAAATATTGCCCGAAACGAGATTGGGAAATACAAGGACATTGGCTTGACCGGCAACGGGAGAACCGGGCGCCTTCTGACGGGCAATCCGCGGTACGAGAGCCGCATCGGCCTGCATCTCGCCGTCAAACTCAAAATCAACGTTGCGGTCCCGCAAGAGACGGACGGCCTCACGGACGCGTTCTACTTCTTCGCCGGCACCACTGCCCATGGTCGAATACGACAGAAAAGCCACTTTCGGATCAAGGGTTTGCGCCGTCCGACGTGCCCGTTCTACACAACTGACGGCAATATCAGCCAATTGCTGCGGCGTCGGTTCGATGACGACACTACAGTCGCCGATGACAAAGATGCCGTCATCGCCAAACTGAGGCTTATCGGTAATCATGATGAAGGAGCTGCTCACCGTCGACAGGCCCGGATGAGGTCCGATGACCTGCAAGGCTGCGCGAATGACTTCTGATGACGTAGCGACAGCACCGGCGACCATACCGTCGGCGATATCAAAGACGACGAGACAAGCGGCAAAGAAAATATAATTCGTCAAAAGGACTTTCCGCGCCTCAGCAACGGTCATCCCCTTTTTCGCCCGCCGCTTTGCATAATATTCGCAAAAGGTATCCAGCATGGGATACGTTTCCGGATCGATGATTTCGATGCCGTCCATATCAATTTGATACTCGGAAGCGACTTCGACGATGCTCTGCGGTCGTCCGATCAGAATCGGCCGGGCAAAGCCTTCGGCCTGGACCCGTTCTGCTGCCTGCAGAATCCTACGGCTTTCCGATTCCGGCAGGACGATCTTCTTTTGTTCTTTGGCAACGCGGCGTTTCAAATTATTAATAAAGCGCGACATAGGACAACACCTCACATCTTTCAACACACGGTCTATTTGCTAAGTATAGTATAGAACAAAAAGAAGGATTCTGCCCGTTTTCAGATACGAAAGGCCTTATTCTGCGTTTAAAAAGCGGTGAGACACGACAAAAAGGAGCCGCCCCGAAAGGCAGCTCCTCTATACAGACTGGGCTATGTAATTATTCTACGGTAACACTCTTAGCCAGGTTACGCGGTTTGTCGACGTCGTTGCCGCGGCTGACAGCGATATAATAAGCCAGCAGCTGCAAGGGAACGATAGCCAGGATGGAAACGACGAAGTCATCCGAAGCAGGAACCTTGATCAAGGTATCGACAGTATGGACGACTTCTGTGTCGTCGTCCTGAGCGATGCCGACAACAAAGGCATCACGGGCTTTGACTTCCTTAATATTGCTGATCATCTTGCCTTTGACTTCGACCTGTGTCGCCAAGGCAATGACGGGAACACCGGCTTCGATGAGCGACAGTGTACCGTGTTTCAATTCACCGCCGGCATAGGATTCAGCATGGATATAAGAAATTTCTTTTAATTTCAAAGCACCTTCCATGGCCAAACCGTAGTCCATGGAACGGCCGATGAAGAAGACGTCTTCCTTATCTTTGAAGGCACTGCACAAACCTTTGATCGTATCGACCTGATCAAAGATCTGCTGGCACTGATCCGGAAGTTTTTCCAGGTGAGCTAAGATTTTTGCTTCGCGGTCAGCCGGCAAATTGCCGTTCAATCGACCCATGTAAAGGGCCAAAAGGAGCAAGGTTACCAGCTGTGTCGTGTAAGCTTTCGTCGAAGCGACAGCGATTTCAGGGCCTGCCAGGGTGTACGCAACTTGGTCGGCTTCACGAGAAATGGACGATCCGACGACATTGGTAATCGCCAACGAACGGGCACCGCGGCGTTTCGCTTCTTTAAGAGCTGCCATGGTGTCGATGGTTTCGCCGGACTGGCTGACGACGATGCACAGCGTCTTGCTGTCAGTTAAGGGATCGCGATAGCGATATTCCGATGCGATATCGACTTCAACCGGAATGCGGGCCAATTTTTCGATAAAATACTTGGCCAAGAGCCCTGCATGGTATGCCGTACCGCAGGCCGTGATCAAAATCTTGTCGATAGATTTTACATCTTCCGGCGTCCAGTTCAATTCGTCAAAGGAAACATGCTTTCCGCCATCTACAATGCGGCGGCCCATCGTATCCTTGATAGCCTTCGGCTGTTCATAGATTTCTTTGAGCATGAAATGTTCAAAGCCGCCTTTTTCAGCTGCTTCAGCATCCCAGTTTACTTCAAAGACTTTCTTTGAAATCGGATTGCCTTCAAGATCGGTCACCCAAACCTTGTCCTTCATGACGATGGCAATTTCGCCGTCATTCATGATGTAGGTCTTACGGGTGTAGCTGAGGATGGCCGGAATATCCGAGGCAATATAGTTTTCCCCGTCTCCCAAGCCGACGATCAACGGATTGTCTTTTTTGGTGCAAATGATTTTATCCGGTTCAAATTTGCACATGAAAACCAAGGAATAGGAGCCGCGCAGGAGCGTCAGAACCTTGCGGACCGTACGGGTAAAATCACCGTCGTAAAGGTCTTTGCAAAGGTGAGCAATGACTTCCGTATCCGTTTCCGAACGGAAGTGGTACCCTTTTTTAAGCAGGCCTTCCTTCAATTCCATGTAGTTTTCAATGATCCCGTTGTGAACGATGACGAAATCGCCATTTTCATCCGAATGGGGATGGGCATTGATGTCCGACGGACCGCCGTGCGTTGCCCAACGGGTGTGACCGATGCCGGACGTCCCGACGACGGGATGTTTCTTGACTTCTTCTGCCAAGTTGGCCAGCCGACCCGCTTTTTTGCGAATAGCAATAGCACCGTCATGATAGACGGCAATGCCTGCCGAGTCATAACCGCGGTACTCCAGCTTGCCCAGACCATCCATTAAAAAGTCTGCCGCTTCCCTGTCTCCGATGTAACCTACAATACCACACATAGTTATATCCTCCTGATATAAAGTTTTTTCCCTCTTATGATGAAGTTGTCGACAATGTTACCACTGTAATTTTCCATCATATGACGACTGAAGGTGTGCCGAGAGACATCCGCTGACAATTCGATACTTCTCTACCTCGTCTACCTGAATCGCTTCAGGTACTAGCGCTATCCATTATAACGTTAAGGATTTCCAAACGCCTGCATATAAAAACAGGAATGGAGCTCAATGAACTCCATTCCCACACTTTAATATATTTGCAAGATTTTGTCAATACCTACTTAGAAGGCCCCATTTCATGTTCGACGACAACGGCGATATCATCGACGATTCGTTCCAATTGTACCAGGTCCGGTCCTTCTGCCATGACACGAATCAAGGGTTCTGTCCCTGACGGACGGACAAGAATGCGGCCTTCATCGCCGAGTTCTTCTTCGCCCGAAGAAATGGCGGCCATGATAAGGTTGTTGTCTTCCCAGCCTGACTTAGTCTGAACGCGAACGTTTTTCAAAATCTGAGGATAGCGAGTCATGAGAGCTGCCAATTCAGATAAGGGTTTATTCTGCTGTTTCATGATGCTCAGCAGCTGCACGGCCGTAAGCAGGCCGTCACCGGTCGTGTTGTAATCGAGGAAAATGATATGGCCCGACTGTTCCCCACCGAGAGAATATCCGTCTTTTCTCATTTTTTCCAAGACATAGCGGTCACCGACAGCCGTGATTTCCGTCTTGCAGCCCATTTCCTTCAGGGCTTTATGGAAACCGATATTACTCATGACCGTACCGACGACGGTATCCTGTTTGAGTCGGCCTTCGGCCTTCAATTTCATGGCACAAAGGAGCATGATCTGATCGCCGTCCATATCCTGGCCCTTTTCGTCGACAGCCAGGCAGCGGTCGGCGTCCCCGTCATTAGCAATGCCGATATCGGCACCGTATTTCAAGACCGTTTCTTTCAGACTGTCGAGGTTGGTAGAACCACAGTTTTCATTGATGTTGATGCCGTTCGGTTTATTATGGATGGCAATGACTTCGGCCCCCAGCCGTTCGAGGATTTCCGGCCCTAAGAGGGAAGCCGAACCGTTGGCCCCGTCATGAACGACTTTAAGACCGGAAAGGTCGATATCCGTCGATTTGCAAATAAAATCCGCATATTCCTGCTGCAAGTCGGTCCAAGCAGAAATCGTACCGATGGCAGCCCCTGTCGGACGACTCTGGAGGCCGGCCCGTTCATCCTTCAACATATACTCTTCGATTTTATCTTCCATTTCATCGGGCAATTTATAGCCGAAGCCATCGAAAAATTTTATCCCGTTGTATTCAAACGGATTGTGAGACGCCGAAATCATAACACCGGCATCCATATGATGCGTTCTTGTCAGGTAGGCAATGGCCGGAGTCGGAATAACGCCTGCCATATAGCAGTCACCACCGGCCGATGCGATGCCGGCTGCCAAGATATCGGCCAGCATGGTGCCGGAACGGCGGGTATCCCTTCCGATAAGGAAGGTCGGGTGTTCTTTATTCTGCCCAAAGATATAGGCAGCGGCTCTGCCCAAATGATATGCCAATTCCGGGGTCAACGTGTCGTTAGCAACGCCTCGCACTCCATCTGTTCCAAACAATCTAGCCATTTACTTTACCTCCAAAGGTTGATATTTACGAATGATTTCGACAGCCGTTTCCAAGCCGTCCAAAAAGGCGCTCATAATGCCGCCTGCATAACCGGCTCCTTCACCGACCGGATAGAGTCCGGCTGTATCGAGAGCCATACGGTCGTCACCGCGAACGATACGAACGGGGGCACTGGTCCTCGTTTCGACGCCGGTCATGACTACGTCGTCATCGTCAAAACCGTGAAGGCGCCGGCCAAAATACGGCAGTGCTTCGGCCAGTGTCGCTGTGACAAAGTCCGGCAGGACGTCGTGCAAATCAGCCCAGGTCACGCCGGGACGATAGGTATGGACAGCGCCCTCGGACGCCGCACCGGGCCGTTTTAAGAAAGAGCCGACAGTCTGAGCCGGTGCATGGTAGTTGCTCCCGCCGGCCTTATAGGCCAGTTCTTCATAACGGCGCTGAAACTCGATGCCGGCCAAAGGCCCGTCACCGCCCATATCGTCGGGCGTAACGTTGACCACGACGGCACTGTTGGCAATGCCGCTGTCCCGCTTGTAAAGACTCATGCCGTTGGTGACGACCCGCCCTTCTTCTGACGCCGCTCCGACGACGACGCCGCCGGGACACATGCAGAAGGAATAGCACGACCGGCCGTCGGGACTGTGGTAGACCAAGGCGTAATCGGCCGGTTCCAGACCAAGTTCTTCAGCCGGGCAGCCGTATTGGTCGCGGTCGATGACATCCTGCGAATGTTCGATGCGCACGCCGACGGCAAAAGGTTTCTTTTCCAATACGACGCCCCGGTCATGGAGCATGTAATACGTATCGCGGGCACTGTGCCCTACGCCCATGACGACGACGCTGGCCGGGTAGGTATCCTTCCCATTGATCGTTACCGACTTGACCCGTCCCATTTCATCGCGGTCAATGGCTGTGACACAGCTCGAAAAGTGGACTTCTCCGCCTTTGGCTTCGATCATATGGCGCAGGTTCTTGACGACTCGCCGCAGGACATCCGTTCCCACATGGGGATTATAGGCATACAGGATTTCTTCCGGAGCTCCGGCATCGACGAAGGTCTGTAAAATCTGCCGCAGCATGGGGTGATTGATGCGCGTCGTCAGTTTGCCGTCAGAAAACGTTCCGGCACCGCCCTCTCCAAACTGGACATTCGATTCCGGTTTAAACGGGCCGCCGCGCCAAAAGGTTTCCACATCTTTGGCCCGGGTATCTACGTCGCAGCCCCGTTCAAAGACCAGTGGCGCATAACCGTGTTCAGCCAGGGCCAAGGCAGCTGCCAGTCCCGACGGACCCGTGCCGATGACGATAGGCCGGCTGGCCAATGATTCACTGCCGGGGATGATTTCCGGCGCCGGCGTTTCTGCGATTTGGCGCACGTCCTTATTATCACGGCAGCGCTTCCACACCTTCTTTTCATCGACAAAGGATACGTCAACGGTAAACACGAAATAGATTCGCGGTTTCCGTCGGGCATCGATGGCCCGGCGGACAATGCAGATACCGGAAATATCGCTGCGGCTGCACCGAAGTTTCTTAGCAATCAGCGCTTCCAACGGCTTTTGCATGGGCACAGCCGTACGAATATTCAATACTCTAAGCACAAAGTTTCTCCTTTTCTACTCATCATTTCGGATATGGAGGACGGCTTCGATCTCATCAGGATACATATTGATGCCGTCTACCGGCGGGATGATGACCTTCCAAGACTTTTCTTCCTTCATATTTTCAACATTAATGTCCGGCAAATCGATGGAACTGATACTGCGCAGTGTATCGGCAGAGCCCCTGATTTGAATGCTCGTCGGCTGAATTGTCACCGTTTTATTCGCCGTCTGGCCGGTTATATTTACGTTTAAGGGGACGCTTTTGGACATAGCGTCATGACCGATGGAAACCTTGACATTACTCTGCCACGGCGTCATTTCAAGTCCCTCGACAGGCGATCCGTCTTCGCTGTACAAGTGAATTGGCGCCATCAAAGCAAAATCACTGTTGCGCTGGTTGACCGGCACTTCGATGACGGCCTGGCTGACCTCTTGGATCAGGCGGCGGGCACCACTGACGACAACCTTTTCCGGAACGATTTTCAGTTCACTGATAAAGTCTTTTTCATCTAAGTTGCCGACGATATGGGGCGTCAGTTTAAATTCTTTGACCGTATAGACATCGACGGTTATCTTCGTCGACGTCATGCTTTGTTTTTTCAGTTCCGTCCCGCTCGGTATTTCGACGTGAATCGGCACGTCGACCGTCCCTTCCTGGACGTCGGACAAATCGATGTAGGCCTTGATATCCGAAGGACCTACGTTGATGATCGTATTGCGCGGCCCCGAAAGGCGGACATAAACCGTCTTGGGTACATTCGATGTAATATATTGAGAATTGAGGTTTTCCACGGTAATGGGAACGGTATAGCTCCCTTCACTGAGCGGATTTTGTTCGTTGATGATGACGAACCACAAGACGATAGCCAGGAGAAAGCAGATGATTTTAAGCTGCCAATTTTTATCAATCTTGTTCATACTAGGGCCTCCATTTAAAGATATTCGCCAGGCCCTGAGGTGTCCGGGTCAAAAATGTCTTGAGGACATTGCGCAGGGCGGTGCCGTCAAGATGGCGATAAATATGGCCGCCATAAGTATAAGAAATGGATCCCGTTTCTTCACTGACGACGATAATGACAGCATCGGTCAGTTCACTGATGCCGATAGCCGCCCGGTGGCGAGTCCCCAATTCCGTCGACAAGGACCGATCGGCGGTCAGCGGAAGGAGGCAGCCGGCTGCCATAATGCGATTTTCCCGAATGATGACAGCTCCGTCGTGAAGAGGCGTATTAGGAATAAAAATATTGCCCAAGAGCTCTTGTGAAACGAGCCCTTCAATGGCAACCCCGGTGTCAATATAGTCATTAAGACCGACTTCGCGTTCAAATACGATAAGAGCCCCAGTGTGCGTTTTTGATAAGGACTCGCTGATAGCTACGATTTCGTCGATGAGCCGTTCCAGTTCTTCCATACTGATGACCTGGCCGGACCGGAATAAACGGCCCCGCCCGATCTGTTCCAAAGCCCGGCGCAATTCGGGCTGGAATACGACGGGAAGGGCGACAAGAATGACGGTCATCCCCTGCTGCAGCATCCAGTTTATGACGTGCAGGTCGAGGACTCTACTGACTAAGGTAACGACGCCCAGGACCAAGAGGCCCTTAATAAGCGCGACGGCCCGCGTATTGCGGATCAGGATGAATAACTTATAGAGCACAAAGGCGACGAGTAAAATATCCAATATGTCCAGCAATCGAAAACTGCTGATAAAACCTTGAAAAGGTAAGTACATAGGGCTTCACTCCAGGCTATATATAAGACAATAAAAATAAAATAGGTACTTTTATTTTACAATATTTTAAGCATAAAAAAAAGGGCTGTCCGTAAACGCCCTCTTGACAGCCAAATCTGAGCCGTCCTTATCGGGGACGGCCCTTCATGAGCTGAATCTTATACTCTATTCTTCACCGGGAACAGCCACTGCCTGTTCCTTGGTCATGCCTTGATGTACCAGGCGGAATTCTTCCTCCTGCTTGGCTAACATTTCAAAATCAATGGACTTCAATCTGGCCGCCAAATCACGCTGAATATCGGCAAAGGCAGCATAAATGGAACACATATTGCTGCAGCCGCGACTGCACGAGTCCATGTCATTGAGGCAGCGCTGCAATTCCGTCTGCCCTTCGACGGCTTCGATGACATCAAATAACGTGATTTCCTTGGGAAGTCGCTGCAAGGCGAATCCGCCTTCCACACCGCGATAGGATTTCATGATGCCGGCCTTAGTAAGGCTGCGCATGATTTTCAGCAAAAAACGTTCTGGTATATTCTGTTTTTCAGCCAGCGCTGCGCCGGTAATTTTCGTTCCTTCCGGGAGCCCTGACAGATAAAGGACCATGCGGAATGCATAGTCCGTAGCTTGATTCAATCTCATAATGCTACCCCCTTACATCTTTCATCCTTATTATACAATAAAAGACAAAAAAAGTATAGTTTTGGTTTTCATATTCATCATTCCCGCAGCATATTTCGAGGATCAAAATACCGGCACCCACGTCACGCTTCACCTTAGAGGATAAAAAAAACTCTCTCTGAGACAGGACAAGATTTTATAATTTCCCCTGCCTGCCGAAGAGAGAGCTTTCCATATACTATCGCATCCTTTCGGCCAGCCTTCGCCGGTCTCTCAAAGGAGCTGAATGATTTTAAAGATAATTGCTGACATGGCCGCACTGATAGGAATGGTGACGACCCAGGCGATGAGCATACTGCGTGCTACCCCCCAGTGAACGGCACGAACGCGTTCGGCCGAGCCAATCCCCATGATGGACCCGGAAACGACATGAGTCGTACTGACCGGAAGATGGAGAAAGGTTGCCGTAAAGATGACAATCGACGAATTAAGGTCGGCAGCAAAGCCGTTGATCGATTCCATTTTAAAAATCTTGGTTCCCATCGTCGAAATGATGCGCCAGCCGCCGGCTGACGTACCGAGAGCCATGGACGTCGCACAGGCAATCTTGACCCATACCGGAATTTCCATGGTATCGATATAACCGCCGGACAAAAGGGCCAAGGCGATGATCCCCATGGCTTTCTGGGCGTCGTTCGAGCCATGAGAAAAGGCCATTAGACTTGCCGACAGGAGCTGCATCTTGCGGAATTGACGATTCAAAGCCAACGGCGAATAACGGCGAACGACCCACAACAGGCCGATCATGACAAAATACCCCGTAGCCAAGGCCACGACAGGTGATAAAATCAAGGATAAAATAATTTTTCCAATGCCGCCCGTATCGAGGGCTGCCGGGCCGACACTGATACAGACAGCGCCGATGACGCCGCCGATCAGCGAATGGGACGAACTGCTCGGTATGCGGTAATACCAAGTAAGGACATTCCAGATAATCGAACCGATGAGGGCGGCTACAATGACGTCCAAACTGATTTCGGACGGATTCAAAACTAAATCGCCGCCAATCGTCTTGGCGACGCCGGTACTGATCATAGCACCGGCAAAATTAAGGCAGGCGGCCATCATAATGGCATGGCGAGGGGAAATAGCCCGCGTCGATACGCTGGTAGCGATGGCGTTTGCCGTATCGTGAAACCCATTAATGTAATCAAACAAAACGGCCAACAGTACGATGGCCCAAATTAACCAATGCTCAGGCATATTTCAATACGACCCTTCTGAAGGTAACGACAAGATCTTCGCACTCATCGGTTACGTCTTCAACAGATTGAAGAATTTCTTTCCACTTGATAATTTCGACAGGATCCTTGCAGTTTTTAAACAGACTGGCCATTTCTGCATGATAGAGATCATCGCATTCTTGTTCCAGTTTCAAGACCTTCTTGCTCCTAGCTTCGACCTTCAAATAATTTTTCTTGAGGTCCTTCATATACCCGATGGATTTGCGAATTTCCTTCATAGCCTTCGCCGCAATCGTCGCCATTTCCTTGGCACCGTCTGTTGCCTCTCCGACCTGGTACATGCACATCTTATCCATAATTTCACTGATATTATCGACCGTCGCATCGAGCTGGTCGATCATCTGCTGGATATCCTCCCGATCCATGGGAGTAATGAATGTCTTTTGCAGCCGCTTCATGGTCTCCATGACCAACCCGTCCGCCTGATCGGCCAAGGCATCAATTTTTTCCAACGCCGTTTCTTTCGAAATTTCACCATTAATGGCCTGGCTCAAGAGTTCAGCCGCCTCATGGCCTAGTGCCGCATGTTGGTCCAACAGCGAAAAAAACTTTTCTTCCTTGGGCTTTAAGTGGAATGCCATAATCATCGATCTCCTTATCGAATAGATAAAAACAAGCCTTCTCAAAATTAACGAGATTTTTTCATGACCTTTACAAGGCTTTACAATAAATTATATCATATGGCCTGCCTTTATTCTACAAAAGGAGTCCTTTTTCTGACCGAGGCAAGTGCAATCTATGCATTACAAAGATGCTGTCATCATTCAAGCGGACAAAGTTAAATTACTTTAAATTGCCCCTATAACGGCTGTGAGCTATACTATAGTCAACGACTCCCACTTATAGAAGCGGGAGCTTGTAAGTCAGAGAAACATAGGTGGTAGCGATGCTGAAGACAACATCTCCCTAATTCTGCCTACATCATCAGGCAGTTGACGATGCCCGTTTTGCAAAGGAGATTTACTCCGAAGCAATCGTTTTTCTCTCGTAGCGAGGGTGATTCTCTCCGAAAATCCACATCGTACCAAGATGCTGGATATTCATAGCTCCGATACGGTCATCGTTGGATTGGTATCCGCACTGGCAGCGATACAGGTGTTGGTGAGGCTTACGGTTTTCCTTATGGATAGTAGCGCACTTCGGGCAACGCTGAGAAGTGTATTTTGCCAAGACTTTCAATACTTCCGAGCGATTTTCGTGAGCCTTATAGGTCAGAAACTGCTCAAGCTGATAGAAAGTCCAGCTTCTCAGGTCGCAATTTTGTTTAGCGGTTTTGGAAAGATTTGTTTCCTCAAAGCTGACACCCGTTAAATCTTCCAGCACAAACAGCGTATCTTTGCCGTATTTCGTAACGAGTGTCTTAGAAATCCGATGATTTACATCGGACATCCAACGGTTCTCTCGTCCGGAAAGGGCTTTGAGTCTGCGCTTTGCAGATTTTGTGCCTTTGGATTGGAGCTGCTGTCTGATT
>NZ_JAXIXE010000020.1:0-7062 GCF_036305205.1 Megasphaera massiliensis | reverse complement strand
TAATATATGTACATATTATTGAAATAAATTCATTATATTAGTACAATAAAATATAGGATTATATAAATTTTAAAAGGAGTGGTTCCCTTGTTTCCTGCTATTTTAGAAATTTTTGCTTATGCGCCACCTGGAACAACCGAAATTTCTTTGACAAGATTTCTACTTTCAATTTTTGCTTTTGCTATTATATGTTGCGCCATTTTTTATTCAGCGGATAAATTAGTGAAAAAAGAATATGGAGCGCGATTTTTACTCATTACAGCGTATCTCGTTTTTCTCTTTACATTGTTAGGTACCTATGGGGACCCAGTGCAACGAAACGGTAGTTATTATCTTGGTGTCGGTATAAATATTATAAAATTTATTATCGGTATTGTACCCATCGGTTTTTCAATCTATCTATGTAGAGGTTATTGGAAATCGATGGAAAAAGATGTGAAGGATAACAGTAATTATACTAGTATTTACCCTACACTTATGGTTGCTCAAGGGACTTTTTATACCTTTGTCGGTGTCGCTGCCATTCTCTTTTCTTACGATGCTGGACAAGAAAATGCTATTACTATGTTATTAAGCGGCTTGAAATTAGCCTTTATCACTTCGATTATTGGCTTGGCCTATTCAATCGCTGCTAAAAATTATTTAAAAAAAGAAGAAGATAAGTTTTTTCAACAAAAAAAAGAAGATACAAAGGTTCCCTCTTCCCTTGATGAAATCGACTTTTATAAGAAACTATCCGATATTAAAAGTGATATCGCTGATTCCTACACCCAATTAAAAAGTATTGATTCATCGATAGGTCGGAATAATCTTTTTACTAAAGACCAAAGTAAATTACTAGAAAATCAAAATACACTCCTTGAGAAAACTTTAACCGAAGCGATGAACAATGCCGGAGAAGTGTTGGTAAAGAAAAACAATGAAGTACTGAGCAGTACGATTAAGTCCTTTAAACAAATGATCGTAGAGACTCAAAAATCAAATCAGACTATTATGAATCAGATTTTCCAAGATCATAAGAAGATGCATGATACGATGATGGATACCTTTTCCGTTACATTAAGCGCTATGGAAGATTCGATGAGTCAAATTGACAGCACTTTAAAAAATACGCAAACTACTGTCTCGACATTAAATACAAAATTAGAATCTACTAATATTGCGGTAGAGGTTATTAATCAATCCATCTTAGAGTTGAAGGAACCGATAGAAAAAACGAATGCATCCCTAACTACCCTATACCAAAACACAGAGGATATTGCAAACAAATTTGCACCTCTTACTGAAAAATATAACGACATTGAAGAAAGTCTCTTGGAAAATATTGAAGCATTTAAATCAGTGCAATCCGTCTTACAGCAAATGAACGAGGATATTTCGGCCGGTGTAGAAGATACTGTCACGAAGACATTGGATACGGTGGCTAGTACGAATCGTATTATTACATCGACTCTGAATGCATTAGATATTCATATGAAGAACCTTCGTGAAAGCATTCAGGAACAATCGGATGCCATAAAAGAGTATTCCGCACAACTTAAGTTGGTTTCACAAGATGCTTCAACGCAGGATAAAATCATAAAAAATGGACACGATGCCATCGTAAAAGAATATGGATTAATCGTTGAACACCTGACAGCTTTAAATTCCGGATATAACAATCAAATGTTAGATGCTCAAAAGAAATATAACGACATGATGAGTCGGAATCTTTCGGATTGTATCTCCATTGTATCCGATGTGCTGCGCAGCGCTCGTGATCGGTATGTAAAAGATATTTCATCGATGGATGTTTTAATTAAAAATCTGCAAAAAGATTTGAATAATAAAAAGAACTAATAGCCGCTGAAAATGAGATGAAGGTCGTGATAACGAATGCGAAAGCGTGAAAATGATGAAACCTCTATTTGGATTTCAAATACCGATTTAATGTCGGGCTTACTCGTTCTTTTTCTGTTTATTGCCATACTCATGAATCAAGGATTGTCGGAGGCCCAGGATGAGATAAAAAAGATTACCGGAGCCTCTAATGAAGTACGAAGAGAACTGCAAGAAAGTATAAAACAGAATTTTTCGGCGGAAGAAATAAAAAGATATAACTTAGATCAAGAAAATAATGTTGGAGCTGCTTCTTTTGATAAAGGCGACGGTCGCTTCCTAGTGGGATCTTCAGAATTGACGCCTGAATTTCGGGCAACGTTACAAGTCTTTCTTCCTAAATATATAAAATCTATCAGTGATATTTATGAAAAAGACCCGGATAAAATAAAAGAAATTCGAATTGAAGGCCATACCTCGACAGAATGGTTTGCAAACAATAACGGACAATTAGTCACTGCGAATGATGCCTACATTAAAAATATGGAGCTATCACAAAATCGCACGCGTGCCATCATACAATTCGCACTTTCACTGCCTGAACTAGTTCCCTACCATTCATTGATTAAAGAAAAATTAACAGCAAACGGCCTTTCATCAAGTCAGATTATAAAAAAAGAAGATGGCTCTGAAGACTTCGATGCATCGAGAAGAATTGAATTCAAGGTGGTTGTCAACGACGAGGCAACGGTAAAAGCTATCGAGGAAAATATATTATGAGAAGAAAACCAAGGGAACCTAAATTAATAACAAAGTTAAATCAATTATATACTATTATTGGGGAATCCAAGCCCTCCTCTATAAAAAAAATACCGGTAGTACTTTCTCCTCTTCCCGAATACATTCATAAACTGGAATCGGTAAAGGTTTTAGAAGATGTTTCTTTCAGTGGCTTAACGGATGAAGAATTAACGAATTCATTTCATACCGCTACCGGTCTCCCTTATTTTGCCTATCCTAAATTGCTAAGAAAAGAGTACGCTGGGATTGATCCAGAACCGGGAAGATATGAAAACAGATTTCATATCTATCCATGTTCATTCGTTAGAAACTACGAAAGTCGATATATCATGACAACGAGACATGACGGCTTATTTCATGTAAGAATTAAGAATCCTGATGGGGAGTATTCAGACAAAATCATGCCTCTTCGATTGTGCAAATTTTGCTATGATGAATTATATTTAGATTATCAAGGATATCACCGTGTAAATTTTGATATTCAGCGATACTACATGTCCGAAGTAAAGAAAAGGATAAAAACTGGATTCCGTTTTCAATCATTGGATACTTTTATGAGTCGATCCTTATCCGATGAGTCATATGCCGTAAATTGGCCCGTCCTATCTCGATCTATAAAAGAAAACCGTGGATGGGAATGCGAACGGTGCCACTTCCGAGCTGAATCATATGAACAAAAGAAATTTATTGAAGTTCATCATAAAAACCGAAATAAATATGACAATCGTCCAGAAAATTTAGAGGTTATTTGCAGAAATTGTCATGATAAAGAACACCCCCATCGCCCCAAAAGATACTAAACCCAATCGAGAGCCTAAATGTTATAACAATAAAGCCCCAATAGCGCCTATCTCGCTGTTGGGGCTTTATTGTGTTTTGGGGATTGTATGCCTGTAATCAAACCGGCAAGCTTCTTATTCCCAGGTTTTCCAAACGTCCGGTACGTAGCCTATGGTGGCTTTGGCACCGTTTCGGACGATGGGTGTTTTTAGGACTTGCTGGTTTTCTAAGATCTTGGCGTCTTTTTCGCTGTCGACGGCGTATTGGATTAAGGCCAAGGTATCTTTGTCCTTGCAGTTGGTATCGAGCATGGCGTCGAGGCCGCCGACGGCTTGTTTGACTTTATTGTATTCGCCTTTACTCAGGCCTTTTTCTTTCAGGTTGACGAATTGGACGGGGATTTTCCGTTCTTTGAAGTAGCGCAAGGCTTTTTTGGTATCGAAGCACTTTGTCGTGCCGAAGATTTGTATGTTCATGGGGGGTTATTCTCCTTTCGAGATTTTTGGTGCATAGCGGCGGAACAAGGCCAGGTAGTCTTTCTCGACGTCGGCAAAGGGGCGAACGGTGTAGTCCGGCATGACGCGAACGGTCGGGGCTTGCCCCTCCGGTTTATCATCCAGCAAGTAGGTCAGATCATACCACAGGAAGTCGTCGTCGATGCTTTTGAGGAACTTCATTTCTTCGTCTGTCAAGGGACTGCCGAGGTATTTTTCATAGATGAGGTTTAACAGGGCTTTTTCCGTCTCAGAATAGCCGGGCATGACGGCTTTTAACGGCCGCGGTACGTCGGACATGTAGCACTCGGTGCCGTCATGTAAGAGCGCGGCCACGATGAGTCGCGGGGATCCGCTGCGGGCTTCTACTTCATAGGCGCATTGCAGGCAATGCTGGCCGACGGAATAAAAGGTCTTCACATGACCGTTGCCGCGGCAAATGAGGGACAAGGCGTGAGCTATGTCTTCGATGGAAATGGTTTCGGGATCCATATTCGTGATGTCAAAATGCTTTCCCGTATAAGTTGTAATCAAAGGTGCCATAAATCGGCCTTTCTGCTCCCCTGGGAGCGATGGTTTCAATATGTATTGTACTACATCCGTCGATTTTTGTATTTAGAACATATGTTTAGCGAGACTTGTGACCGGCTCAGAGAACAACTGTTCTATAATCGTTATATCTTTAATTAAATAGGCCTATTTCCCTTTTTAAGCTTTTTTAAGAATTTTTCGACAGGATTATATGTGCCGTACGTCTATCTTTCCTTATACGGGCAAATAGGACGAGAACATTTGTTGCATATCCCCGATTATTATTGTACAATACGAATAAAGGAGGCGGTGCGACGTGTATCTTCGTAAGCGCGGCAAGAAATGGTATTATACAATCGAATATCCGGCAGCAGACGGGACGGGCCGCAAACGAGTCGAACGAGTCGGAGGTACGACGTACGCCCAGGCCGCTAAAGCCTATCGGCAGGCCATGGCAGCCCTCGATGATCCGGAACACGATGCGGAACCGGCGATGGAAGTCATGCCCTTCTTTTTAGAATGGCTGGAAAAAGATGTCGAAATCAATTTAGGTCCCAACACCTACGACGCCTATAAGGGCGTCATCAAATGGCATATCGGTGCCCGTTTTGGCGGATATGAGCTGAGCGAATTGACGACGGCAGAGATCCAGGACTGGCTCAATATGCTGAAACAGAAAGGCTATTCCCGATCGACGGTCAAGACGATTTTCACGGTCTTTAACGACGGCATGCGCTGGGCCGTGTCCAATCGCCAGTATATCGAGGCCAATCCCATGGCCAACGTCAAGATGCCGAAGTTCGACATTCCCCGGAAAAAGCCTTTCATCTTCTCGCGCCACCAAATCGATCATATCTTTCAAACTTTTCCCTTGGGGCATAAATATTACGCTCCCTGCATGATTGCTTACTGCACGGGCCTTCGCGTCGGCGAATGTCTGGCCCTGCAGTGGTCCCATATCGACATGGAAAACCGCACCATTTCCGTGGACAGTACCTTATATGACAAGACGGGAACGCCGGTCTGCAAGGCGACGCCGAAGACGAAATCCTCCCTGCGGACCATTCCCTTTAATGAGACATTATACAAGGCCCTCGTCCGCCATAAAGAGCAGCAGGCCAAAAATCGCCGCCTCTACGGCAGCGACTATCGGGACAATGACTTCGTCTGCACTCGTCAGGACGGCCGATCCATGACCAGCAACGACATGCGCTACTTTAACATGTGGTGCAAAAAAGAATTCAACAACGGCAGCTTCCATTCCTTCCGGCACACCCACGCCACGATGATGCTGGAAAATAACATCGAATTGGATTATGTCTCCAAACGCCTGGGCCATTCCTCCATTGCCACGACGGCCAACATCTACGATACGATTACGGATAAACGCAATAAAGAAGCCATGAAAAAGCTCGATGCCATTTTATAAAATATGGGCGGAAATGATGGCGGCAAGAAGCTCATTTATATTGATGATTACTTAATTTTCCGATAATCAATACTTATCGGAAAATTAAGCCTTCAAAATAAGAGAGAATAAAACAATGATTATATAAGAAGAAATAGAATGGGATAAAAAGCAGTCCTAATCTGAGTCTAGCAGCAATACTATATGTATATTATCAATATTAATATAAGAAAAAGAAAAACATCAATATAAGCGTCTCTTTTTTGATTATGAATTCTAAAAAACTTACATCTAGCATAGACTATAACTGAAAACCATAATAAGAAAGCCCCTGATAAAAGATTTAAAGAAGTTTTCATGATTTCTAATGAAAATGCATATATATTTACATAAATAGAATATAGTAATGCAAATATGAAAAGGATGTTAGCAAATAAAAAAAACTTAGGCGGGGCATACCTGGTTATGACAATTTCTTTTTTAGTTAAGAATTTTTTTAATATAAATGATTTGACAAGCCATAAAATTATTAGCGGAAACATGATATAGTAGGTCATAAAAAATTTTAAGTCCATATTGCTTGCCCCCATAGCTCTATTATTTCTGATTTTTGAAGTTACACAGAGAATTACTTCCTTAACCCCGCAATCGTTTCGAATGGTTTGCGTGTTGATTATTACTCCCTGGTCAATATAGAATAATATGCATGCCTAATGCTATAAAAAATAAAAACTATATGTAATTTACTTGCTATATATATTATACCCCTTTTCTGACATGAAATGGCATATTCAGCCGTCTTTTTGACGCTTGATAATACGAAACCTGTTCATGGTTTTCCTTGTTCTCAAGAGTCAGCCACTTGACATTCATAGGCTTATCGCTTATATTGAAATACGAGAGTGCCGGAATCTCTACGGGGACCGGTACGAGACAGGCCTTTTTCGTAATTCGGAAAGGGTCTGTCTATTCCTTCCTTTTTTTGATAAACTATGCTAAAATAAAAACAGAGATAGTCCGATGGCTGCACATCGGCTCTCCTCTTTGATTTTGAGTCTGAAGAAGGCCGTGTACCGCTTGGTATGCGGTTTTTTTCAGTTAAAAATTAATATTAATGAGCTGAAATAACCAGCACGATCAACGTTGCAAATGCAATCATTAATGACAATGCCTCATAGACACTCATGCTGATCACCTCACTTTCGTGAGGAAAACCGAATACATCGAACT
>NZ_JAXIXE010000019.1:0-1729 GCF_036305205.1 Megasphaera massiliensis | reverse complement strand
TATTCATTGCTGCTTCCAAACTTGACGCTGACACCGGCGTTGAACATGTTTTCCCCGCCGCCCATGCTGGTGCCGATGGAGAAGAGGACGTCGTTCGTCGGCCGATAAAAGGCGCCGATAGCGACGGCATTGGCCGATTTGTAATTGCCGTAACCGGCCGCAAAGTCCCACTTCGCCGTCGGATCATAGTCCTGAGGATGGAGGGCCGCCAAGGCTGCCGCACCGGCACCGACGCGATTGATGCGCGTGTCGAGCTTACTGACGCGGCCGTTCAGATTGGTCACGTTACTGGAAAGATTGGTGATGGCATCTGTATTGCTGTCGACCTTGGCATCGACCGTTTTCAATTGGCCTACGTTGACGGCATCCGTATCGGCAATCCCGTCGGCAACATCGGTAATACGCTGATTATTGGCATGAATTCCGGTATCGTCAATATACGTTTTGCCGCCGACAGACAGCTTACCGTTAACCGAAAAGTCGCCATTGGTCGTAACGTCCCCATTAATAATAGCTCGCCCATAAACAAAGGAATCGCCCGACGTGGCATAACCACTGCTGATATAGGAATTTCCGCTTCCCGGATAGCCACTATACCAATAGCTGGCATTGGAAAGCTCGTTTTCCTCTAAGGTATAGAGTACTCCCTGGAACAAGGCCCCATTATAGTCCCCGGTATTCGCATAAGACTCCCAGGCAGATTCAGGAAAATCCGAAAATGAATCATCATTGTCCATCGCTGCAATATTCTGGTCCAACTTAGCTCGCAAATCCTGTACTAACGGTGAGTTTTCCTGAATTTCCTTCAGCGCCTGTTGGGCAAAGGCCAACTGATTTTTGACAGCCCCACTCTGCGTGTCGTCAGCAGCCAAAGCCGGACAGACTGACGAAGCCGTCATGCCGGTCAGTAAAGCCGCCATTACTAATTTTTTCTTCATAATTACCATAGAATCACCTCAACATATAATTTAGGGAATGTCTCCCCTATAAACAACGAAAGGGCATCAGCAAGCCGCTAATGCCCTTTCGAGGTTAACAGTGTATTGCTATCGTTTTGCCCATAATCGGCCCATGATGTCTTGGACCTGAGTCCGGAACACTTGGTTCTAAATAACACGATGGCCTTTCTCGTAAAAATATCTTTACGAATATGTTATTATTTTCACTTTATGTTATAAGTATATATTATTTTCATATAATAGTAAAGCTTATTGTTATTTGTCAGTACGATTAATTTTTTAAGTCACTTTATCCGTATTACAAGCAGTCCTCCAAATCCGTTTACGCGTTTATGGCTATATAGATTGGAATGCCATCTACGAGCGGCGGCCATGAATATAAAACAATTCATGCCATTTTTGTTTTTACGGCTCAATACATTACATCAAAACAAAGGCCTTTAGAACAATGAAAGAGCACCGGCAAATTGCCGGTGCCCTCTCGAAGTGAACTGTCTATTCATTTATCGCTGTGCCGATAATTGGCGCATGATTTCTTGGACTTGAGCCCGTAATTCCTGGTTTTCCTGCTCTTGTTTTTCAACTTTGGTCTGCAGGGCTTCAATCGTCGAATGCTGTGCTTCCAACTGTTTCGACTGTTCCGATACGACGGCGGCTAAAGAAGCTTTAGAGTAGTTTGAATATTCATTGCTGCTTCCAAACTTGACGCTGACACCGGCGTTGAACATGTTTTCCCCGCCGCCCATGCTGGTGCCGATGGAGAAGAGGAC